>JARIHB010000115.1 GCA_029288515.1 Candidatus Saccharimonadota bacterium
TTTAAGATGTAAGGTGTTGTTATAATGAGCATCTGTTCATAGGCCAACAGAGACAGATAAGGAGTGAACGTATGAACAAACTTTTCCACTTGACCAAGCAAGGCGTAGATGAATTACAGAACGAGTTAAAAGAGCTGACCGGCCAACGTGCCGAGATTGCAGACCGTATCAAGACGGCGCGTGAATTCGGCGACCTTGGCGAGAACATGGAGTATACCGCTGCTCGCCAGGATCAGGAGCGCAACGAATCTCGTATTACCGAGATCGAGCACATCCTGGCAAATGTGCAGATTATTACTGCGCCGCAGGGCGATAGCGCTGTCGTGCTCGGTTCAACGGTGAAACTAAAGAGTGACGCCGGCAAGGCCAAGGAGTTCCAGGTGGTAGGCACTGTTGAAGCCGATCCGCTGAACGGCAAAATTTCAGATGAGTCACCGATTGGCAAAGCGTTGATGGGTAAACGCGAAGGCGACAAGGTGGAGATCAAGACGCCGGCCGAGACTACTACGTACACGATTATCGATATCAGCTAATCATATACGTGCGTTCACTCCAGGCCCCGGCGTCAACGCTGGGGCCTTTTGATTTTTCTACCCCTGTAAACTGTGGTAAAATACGCCCGAAGGAACAATATATGCAATGGTTAAACCAAATCGTCGATGACATTACTGCCCGCCATCCGGAAGGCGAGATTTTAATTGAATCGGGCAGCTCGCCATCAGGCACTTATCACCTTGGTCACCTGCGCGAGCTGGTAACATGTGACGCCATCTTGCTGGAGTGCCGCCGCAGGGGACGTGAAGCTCGCCACGTACAGTTTGTAGATGACCTGGATGCATTCCGTAAGGTGCCTATGAACTTTCCGCCGGACTATGAGCGTTATCTGGGCACGCCCTTGTGTGACATGCCGGCTCCTGACGGCTCGGGCGTTTCAACGGCTGATTACTTCCTGCGGGGCTTGCAGGACGCGTGCAATACACTGGGCGTGGAAGTGGAATACCGCCGTGCGCACGAAAAGTACCGCAGCGGTTGGTACGTACCCGCCATTGAACGGTCCTTGGAGCGTGTGGCTGCAGCGCGTCGGGCATTAGAGACCATTTCCGGCAGACAACTGGAAGACACTTGGTCGCCAATCCAGATAATGGAGACAGGCAAGCTTAAAAAGCGTCCGTTCGTAAGCATCGATACCAATGCCAAGATGCTGGTTTATCGGGATGCTGACGGTAACGAACAGACAGCTCCGTATGATAAAGGCGAAGTAAAATTGGATTGGCGCCTGGACTGGCCGGGTCGGTGGTGGCTGCAGGAAGTCCAGGTTGAGCCGTCGGGCCGCGACCACATGACAAAGGGCGGTTCGTACGACACCGGCGTACAAATTATGCACGACGTATATGAGGCAGAACCGCCGATCCCGGTAGCGTATGATTTTATTAATATGACCGGCGATAACAAAAAAATGAGCGCCAGCCGGGGCACGGGTTTAGACGCCCGCGAAGGGGCTGCTATTATGCCGCCGGAAGTAGTGCGCTACTTCATTCTCCGTTCGCCGGCCAGCAAACGCCTGTATTTTGATCCGATTAACGGCGTAGTGCAGCTGATGGACGAATTCGCAGCTTTCAGCGCTAAACAGGAGAAAACTGAGGCCGAAGAGCAGCTGTTTTACCTGTGTACACGTGGCAATAACGGCCGCCGGACCGTATCGCGCGTACCATTCAGCCACTTAGTAGCCAGCTACCAGGCGTCGCTGAAAGACGCTGAAAAAACTCTGGAGGTCATTAAGCGCACCGAGCACGCCCAGACCGCTGAAGAGGATGCAGAGATCATCAAGCAGGAGTTGCAGTTCATCGATGCCTGGCTGCAGAAACGAGCACCTGAAGACGTTAAATTCGAACTGACAAAGCAAGTGAACGCTGCCGACTTCACCCAGCAGGAGCAAACTTTCCTAAAGGCCCTGGGCCAGAAAGTTGCCCAAGCTCCCGCCGACGCCGACGGCGCATACTTTCACGAACGGATCTACGAACTAAGGGAAGAAATAGGTATGGCGCCTAAGGAATTGTTTACTACGCTGTACCGCGCCCTCATTAATAAAGAGAGCGGCCCGCGCGCTGGATGGTTTTTGTCTATTCTGCCACGCGATTGGCTGGTAACGCGTTTGAAGCTTGAAGGGTAGGCGATGCAACGTATCCCGGTGGAATCGTCGGATATTGTGGCAATCGGGTATGACTCAAAAACACGTACCCTGGAAATCGAATTTAAGGAACAGCGCCTCTACCAGTATTACGACGTAGAGCCGGATATTCACGAACGTTTTATGAAGGCCGATAGTTACGGCCAGTATTTCTATGCGTTTGTGAACGGTCATTATCGCTATAAGCGCATTGAACAGGACGGCGGTCCGACAGCACGCCAGCCGTTGGCTTTCGTAACCGGAAATCAGCGCAAATATCGGGATATGTGCAATGCCTGTACGCCGCTAGGTATTGATGTGGAGCAGGTAGTATTACCGGTTGATGAGATACAATCTCATGACCCGGAAAAGATTGCGGTTCACAAAGCCAAGGAGGCATACCGGCTGGCGCGACGGCCGGTAGTGGTAAACGATGCATTCTGGAATATACTCTGTCTCTTATACACATCTCCGAGCCCACGAGACGGAGCTAC
>JARIHB010000014.1 GCA_029288515.1 Candidatus Saccharimonadota bacterium
GTGTATAAGAGACAGCATTTACGCGGAAGCGGCCCAGCTCCCCAAAGGCAAAGCTGAAGTCGAACTCTTTGTCCTTAAGTAAAATCTGTTTCTGATCTTCATCCAATATAGCGAAGATGAGCGTTTCAACCGCCTCGTCACTGAGTATGTCAGCGCCCGAAATGGGAATAAGCGCGCCGTCAACGCGTAGCATTGGTGGCAAGCCCACCTGCAGGTGCAGGTCTGAGGCCTTACGACGAACTACTTCCTCAAGGAGAACTTCGATTCTTGGTTGGCTGCTGGTACTCATATGTGTGTTTCCACCTTTTCCTGTTAGGCGCTGTCTGCGCTTGCCACGCGGTTAATCTCGTTCAGGGTCGTACGTCCTGCGAGAGCTTTCAGATAACCATCTTCGCGCATTGTTATCATGCCTTGTGCCTCGGCCACTTTTTGGATCTCCGCACTCGTTGCGCGCTTGAGTATCAACTCCTGAATCTCTTCGGTTATACCGAATACTTCATAGATACCCATCCGCCCTTTGTACCCACCGGGCGCTTCGGGGCTATCCTTGCCCTTGGTTAAAGTATAAGCGTTTTGGGTCGCCAAGGGCAAGCTCTCATACCCCAAATCGGCGGCGTACTTAGCAATATCACTTTCCGATTTCGGCAACAAGTTGCCGATAGTTTTCTTGATAGCTTCAGTTTCAACTTTATCCGACTGATACTGTTCAGATTTTGGGCCAATGCGCCGCACCAGGCGCTGTCCGATAACAGTGCGAACCGTGCTGGCAATAAGGAACGGTTCAATACCCATGTCAAGCAAACGCGGCAGAATGCCGGCAGCACTATTGGTGTGCAGCGTACTGAACACCAAGTGCCCGGTAAGCGATGCTTGTACAGCCAACTCAGCGGTCTCTTTATCGCGAATCTCACCCACCATTACCACGTCGGGGTCCTGGCGCAAGATAGAGCGCAGGCCGCCGGCAAACGTCAGCCCAACGTCAGCATTTACCTGGATCTGATTGACGCCCGGCATTTTGTATTCGACCGGGTCTTCAAGAGTGACAATGTTTATCGCATCACTCTTCACTTCCTGTAACAGCGCATATAAGGACGTTGACTTACCAGAGCCGGTAGGGCCGGATGTGAGAATCATGCCACTCGTGCCCTTCAAACCTTCACGAATAGCGCGCAGTGCCCGGCCTGTGTACCCCATATCTTCCAACTTCAGCGAAGTACCCGACTTGTCCAGCAAACGAATAACCACCTGCTCTCCCCATACAGTGGGGCTAATGGCAATACGCAGGTCAATGTCTTTGCCGTTCGAGTTAACAGTGAACTCGCCATCCTGCGGCACGCGGTGCTCGTCAATTTTAAGGTTCGCCAAAATCTTAATGCGCGACACTAGTGGCGGCTCAGTACTCTTGGGCAACCGCAATATTTCACGCAGGATGCCGTCGATACGGCAACGAATTTTAAGCGAGTCCTGCAGCGGCTCGACGTGTATATCGCTGGCGCCGTTTTTAGCTGCAAAATCCAGAATAGTAGACAGAGCTTTGCTGATTGGCGAATCTTGTACGATGGTTTTAATAGCGCTATTAGCCTGGGCGGCCGGCGCCCCTTTTTTGTCGTCGCCAGCTGCAGTACTCTCGGCTGTAGCCGTCAATCCCAGGTCGCTCATATCGCCCAAAGACTGCTTGGAAATATTGGTGGAGTACTGCTGGAGAATCTGACGGATACCCGCTTCGCTTGCAGCATAGACCTTCAGCGGACGGCCGATCTTATTGCTCAAAAAGTCCACGGCCTGCACGTTATCGGCGTCCAGCATGGCCACAACCAAACGATTTTGCATTTCGCCAAGCGGCACTGCCATGTAGCGCTCAGCCACCTCCTGGGGCAACAAATCGAGCGTATCCGGGTCAATCTTGGCCGCGGCCAGATTTACATAGGGTACCTTTGTAACGTGAGCTATAGTTTTGGTAAGTGTCTCGTCGGATACATTGCCCTCGCTTACCAGCAGCGTAAGCAACGGGATGCTTTGCTTTGTAGCCTTATCTTTAAGCTCGGTAAGCTTTTCCTTAGTAAGCGCTCCCTGCTCAATTAGTGTGTCTTCAACCTGCTTTTGTGCGGCGGTGGATAGAACGCTCATGCTCTAATCCATCCTTTATTGTTTATCATTCGTACCAATGGAAATCGGTTGCGTCGGGTCGACGGACTGTGCGTTGAAATATTTCGTGGGCGGCGTGGAAAAATCAGGCGTAATTTCATCAACGATCTCCGCCTTCTGCTCGCGGTTCTGCGGCGCGGAAAATACAAACTTCGAAACCACTAAGGCAAGCACGGCGCTGATAAATACCATTACGATAATCAAAGCTATGTCTTTCTGTTTCATTTCACCACCTGTGAGGTAATCTTAAGGTCTTTCTCTGGCTGGTAGAACGTTTGAGCGGCAATGTTAACAATCATATTACTGTTGTCACCCGGACTGGTAAGTTCCATTGTCTGAATTTGAAACGGACGGATAGATTTCTGCAATACGTCCACCAAGGCCTGGATCGATTCATACGAACCATTCGCCTGGAATTGGAAGGGCATAGGGACCGGCTCCGGGTTCGGGCTGGTGGCGTTCTCGGCCTGTGTCGCCTCTTCGTCAGTGCCGTCAATGCCAACAATCTTCAAATTCTGGTCGGTGATAAGCTTCTCAAGACTAGTGGTAAGGGCTGGGAAATCGTATTTGCTGGGGAGGGCGTCAAGTACGATCTTAGCGTTATCGCCATCCTTATTGTTGCTGCCGTTGCGGTCGCCAGCTAAGACGTTAGGGTTTTGGGCGATAAAATCGTCATATGCATTCTTTAAGGTTGTACGGGCCGCCAGATCGGCCTTCAGGCGATTGACCGCGGTCTTTTTAGCACCAATTACGCGGTTTTGGTAGCTCATCTGACTCGCCAGCGTTTTGCCTGCCACCAGCCCAAACACCAGCGCAAAAGCAGCTACCGTCGTAGCAATAACCATTGTGCTGTTAGCCTTGTTGATGAGCTGTCTCTTATACACATCT
>JARIHB010000148.1 GCA_029288515.1 Candidatus Saccharimonadota bacterium
TATCGTCGGCAGCGTCAGATGTGTATAAGAGACAGAGCTACCGGTCTACCGCTTATCTTGTTTACGATCGTTATTGGCACTTGACGGCCGGTGGCCGTAAACTTCACAGTCAGTGGCGACGGCTTCTTCAGTGGTACGAGTACTTCTTGGCTAACCGTCTGGTAATAGTTTTTTTCGAGCTTCAACGTTGTTGTACCAACTGGGACCTTAATGGTCGCTTTGCCTTGACTGTTCGTTTGACCGGTCTGGCCCCTCATGCGTACCGTGACGCTTGATACCGGCTTGCCGGTCTGAGAATCGACAACCGCAACAGTATATTGCTGTTTTATGATCATGCCGGCTATCGCGTAGCGGGTAATGGGAACGCCGGCCAGCGCGGCTATGGCAACAATAAGCAGCACAATCGGTATCACGACTTTTTTATGGCTGCCCAGCCAGTGTCCGAAATGGCGGCGGCGCCCGGACTGAATAATGACTGCCGGGTCGTTAGTGTTCGTCTCTATTTCAGGGATGGCCGGGATCTCTGGCTCTGGTTCGGGAACGGTGTCAGGTTCGGAGGGCTTTTCAGCGTCTTTGGTAGCAGTAGTGTCCACAGGGGTATCTGGAGGAGTCTCAACGGGCTGAGACGCGCCTGTGGCGACTACTGTGTCAGGTTCGGAGGGTTCAGCTTTTTTCTCGGCAGGAGGCAGGACACCTTTAACTTCTTGCGGTCCGTTCGTCTTAGCCGCTGCAGACGCAGGCTGTTTGGCTGGCTTTACCTCTGGCTGATCTGTTGTTAACTCCGGCAGCTCGTCATTGTCATCATTGGCGTGCTGCAACGGTTCGATGCGTTTCCCCATGCTGCGAATACCCTTTACGTTATTACATACAGTTTAGCAGATCACCGCGCAGACGGTATACAATACCACTATGATTGCCTCTGATGAATCTGTCCGGCGGGCTGCCGACCATCTAGCCGCCCGTGATGCTATTCTGGCACCGGTAATCGCCACATATGGCCTCTGCACTATCCGGCCCCACCAAAGCTATTATCAGGCGCTCGTCAGCAGCATCGTCAGCCAGCAGTTGAGCGTTAAAGCGGCAGCCGCCATAAAAGCCCGTTTCTGCGCATTGTTCGGCAGCAATGATTTGCCATCACCTGAAGAAATCATAACTAAAGATATCGACGCGCTGCGTGCCGCCGGTCTCAGCCGCGGCAAGGCGGTGTATGTCCGCGACCTCGCGCAGCACATTATAGATGGCAAGATCACCTTCGATAGCTTGGACAGCCTCACAAACGAACAAATCGTTACCGAATTTACCGCAGTAAAGGGCGTCGGCGAGTGGACAGTACACATGTTCCTGATGTTCTGCATGGGCCGGATGGACGTACTGCCGTATGGCGACCTGGGCATCAAAAACGGGATTAAGGCGCTTTACAACCTCGGTCACCAGCCGACCGCTCAAGACGTCATAGCCATAGCAGATACTCACCACTGGCACCCCTATGAATCCGCAGCGGCATGGTATATCTGGCGCTCACTCGACAATGAACCGACGATTTAACCTACCAGCTCATCAGGCTTCGTACCGGTTACAACGCGGCCCTTACCATCTATCTCGACCCAAACCTGGTCATCGTTTAGCTTTACAGTGGCGGGATCTTTGCCCCGGTCGGCAGTCATCTGCTCGGTGAAGTCGGCTAACTCGGCGTTGTCGGCGTGAGGCATAAAATAATGCGGCGTCACATTCAGTCCTTCCCAAATAACTGTTTCGGCGAATTCAGGATCGTCGGCCAATTCTATACCATGCAGGTCGGTACCAGCCACGCACGCCCCGGCACTGTCGCCAGCGAATACCAGGTGATCATCTTCCAATAAGCCGGTGACTATCTGGTCGAACTTGCTCAGGCGCATGGCCTCGCGCAAACAAAACGTATTGCCACCACGCGCCCACAGCACATCATATTGCCGCAGCGCAGAACGCAGCGTTTCGGGGTCGTCCTGGTATTTCAGAAGATCTACGATACCGACGGTAAAGCCGAAATCTTGCAAATATTCGGCCATCTCTCGGGTTTTGACCCGTTTAGCCCGTGGTGCGTAATAGTCTTTTGCGTTAGGTATAAGTGCCAGCTTAGCCTTGCCTGCTGGTTTACCCATGAGCTCTTCGAGGGCATCAATATCAGGGATTCGGTACGACGACAAATACAATTTCATACTTTCAGCATACCACTACACGGCCAGGAGTTTCTGCAGCTCTGGCTTCACGGCGTCAAAGATAATACGGTGCCCTTCGTCATTCGGATGCAGCCCGTTCGCATACAGAAACTCCTCTTTTTTACAGTTCTCGAATTTTTCGAACAGCGGCACCATAGGCAACGCATACTCTTCCGCAAACGACCGCAGCACCTGTTCAAACTCCCACACGCGACTACTGCTGTAGTAATGGTTACGCGGGTGGTCGTCCTCAACGGGCGTTAAGCCAACAAAAAGCAGCTTTTTAGCAAACAGCTTAGCAGTGTCATACAACTCTTGCAGATCATGCGCGTATTGTTCGGGTGATGAAAAAAAATCACCGTCTTCGGTGACCAATGAGTCATTTATGCCAATTGCGAATACAAACGCGAAATCAGTACCCTCCTCCCAC
>JARIHB010000019.1 GCA_029288515.1 Candidatus Saccharimonadota bacterium
ACCCAAGACTTCTTGCTTTTCCTTGCCTTTCTCAGCAGCTCGAGACCCTCACCTTGCCCGTCAGGCATCGATACTAATAATCTACCTAATCTCAATGTGGCAGCATCCTCAGTCTCAGGATGTTTAAAACTGATCGCCTTCCTGTACCATGCAATAGCCTCGTCTAGTCCCTTAAGGTCATTTGCCAATGCTCTGTCTCTGGCTGTATCACCCAAGTTTAAGCTCGACCGAGAAGCCGCCTCATCATCTTTCGTACTGACTGCGGCTTGTTGCAGCCAGTATTCTGCCTCTTGAGGGTTTACGGAACGGAGTAATATGCCCAGATTATTCATGGCTTTAGCACGTACGTCTTGATGCGGATGATTTTCCCAAGAGGCAGCTGTTTCTAGCTCGCCCACGATAACCTCACGATAAAGCCTTTCTGCGGTATGTAGGTCATCAATGTCAGGAGATGTCGCGTACAATTTTGCGAGTATATACTTTACATCAATATCATCGCTTTCAAGTGCAAGCGCATCATTAAGGTGCTTAATTGCTTCTGCCGTGTTGCCATAATGCGCTTCAAACTGCCCCAGCAAACGCAAGCAAGAGGATTTTTGTTGGTGCCCAAGGAAAGAATCACTTTCATATACCTCTATAAGCATGGTATATATATCACGGTCGAATGTCCTCTTATCCGCAGCATGCGTCGCAAGCAAGATACATACCGCCGTCGAATACTCAGGCCGCTTGGCTTGCAACACCCTCTTGTACCAATAGCTCTTATCTTTCCAGTTAGACATCAGAATGCCAAGTTTCAACATTGCGTGTGCTGCAAACTGGGGGTATTTTGATGCAGCCCCTTTCTTATATAATTCAATCGCTTTCCGACGGTTTAGAGCCGGATTTTCCCTATCGGCGTACAGGTCGCCAAGGCGTACAGAAGCTTCCGCAGACAACTCCGGAATGTCCACGCGCTCAAGCTCCGACCATAACCTCGTAGCTTTTGCATACTCATCGTGGCGCACCTCAAACCTGGCTAGCTCATATTTCGGTCCGATAGAACCAGGCTCTTCGGCTATAGCTTTATTAAGCCAGCGCCGCACGGCATTAAGGTCATGTCGCTCTTCCAGTGCGCGTGCAATAGTCACCATCCTGTCGGTCCCGATTTGTTTCAATGGCAGCGGCTCAAGCAGTTTGTCAGCAGCAATATAATCACCGAGTTCATATGCGGCCAATCCCGCTGTCAGCCGTTGTTCCTCCTCCAGCTTTTGCGCGGCGTAATCCCATACGCATCTGCCCACCGGCCAGCAGTGCGTACCGGCTATATCATTGGCAATTACGGTCAGTAGCGGGTGCGGTCCATACGAACCGTCGCTATAGGTTTGAAGCAGCGGCTCATGCAAATTTTTTACGGTACTCTTGGATACGGCACGTTTTAGTGCCTTATTGAACTCGTCAAGCATGCGTGTATCCGGCTCTGTCAGCTCGTGCCAATACGCCTCATATATATTCTTAAGGAGCTTTTTATCAAGCTTCAACTCGTCTGGCATATGCGCGCGTTCCCAGTCGGTTACCGCATACAGCAGTGCCTGGTCATAGGTACTGCCATTGTCTTTCAGATCTTTGAGGTACCCCTCAATCTTTTTAGTCGCGCCCATCACTTTACCCATCAGCAAGGAATGTTTTTTGGCCGTATCCTCAAGCAGAGGCAGGAGACTCGCGTAGTATGACTCATCAGCAATGCTCTTACGCTCGCTACCCGAGAGTGCACCCAGTGTAATTCTCACTCCGCTATCTTCTAGGATATGCTCGGCTGTGTCAGGCAATGCTTGCGCTTCAAGGCCAGCGCTTACACGGGTGGCAAATATTCGCAGCCCCGGCGGCAGGTCTTCAATAAATCGGCTGTCAATTTCGGCAAGCTGTTTAGCGGAGATTTTCTCGATCCACACTATCGCCTGCCTGCCTCTTTTTTGCCAGCGGCGGCTCGCAGACGCCATATCACCCAGGCTGAGTTTGCCTTGCTCTTCATACAAAAGCACGCAGCAATCACCGCATTGAGCAATTGCGGCTTCGGCGAGCGAGCGAGAGGTGCCTGCCAGCCGCTCGCCTTCGACAATGACGATAGGTTTCCGGCCCGCTACCGCTTCACCAATCTGAGCATCCAGGCTCGCTGCCGCCGATACACCTTCCTTCTCTTTTTTAGACATACGTGCAATGTACGGGTTACAGTCTTTCTGACCCTCTTTGTCGAAGCTGGAAGTTGAGACACCCAGAGTATGCATGTCTACGTCTTTAAATAGCGGCGGCCGGGCGAATGCAAGCCTCGGTCCAGGGCGTTCCTTGGAGCGATCACGAAGATATCCCAGCAACGCCGCCGGCAGCCCCAGAGCAACTACTACCACAACAATAATCGGCTCTTCTCCGCCGGCAAGTTTGTCGATAATTGTTGCGACAGTTGCGCACACTATGGTCAGCAAGCCGAAAATCGTCGTGTTGGCATAGCGTTTCATATTATATTTAGAATAACACTATACTGCGGGCGCTAAGCCCGGGGCTGTACCTCGGCGTATTGGCTAAGATTTAGCGCGTAAGTACTTACTGGCCACACTCAGCGCAAACGAAGGCAAAATAACGAAAACTGTTACCAGGAACAGCTTCATAAGCACTATATTGAAGGTTGTCCTATCAGCATCAGACTCAGGCGACGTGAGGACGAGCAAGATGCCGACAACTCCAAACGCCATTGAGGCACATATAAATATCCGTGTGGCTATTTTTTGCATAGTTTATTCTCCTTTATATTCTAAAATATCGCCAGGCTGACAATCGAGCGCCTTACAAATGGCTTCAAGAGTAGACAAACGGATCGCCTTGGCTTTGCCGTTTTTGAGGATGGAAAGGTTGGCCATGGTTATGCCTACCCTGTCTGCAAGCTCAGTGACGCTCATCTTGCGCCTGGCCAGCATCACATCAATAGTAATTACAATCGCCATGCTATACCTTATACCGTTAAATCGTTTTCCGACTTGATCGCTATAGCATTTATGAGCAATCGTTGCAGCACTGCCGCAAACACCGCAACCGAAATCGAAGCGCCGATAACTACCAATCCAATTGCCAGAACTCCTGGGGCATCATCTTTTTCGGCCACCTGGTATATATACGGCGAGCCAGCCGCAAACATGCCGGCAATTATAACACCGCAATATTTTATGGCGTGCAGGGCCTTGACCGACAAATCGGAAAAAGCAGTGTTTTGGTCAATGTAGTGCAGTAGTTTCATGGTCTGATACAAGGCATAGAAAAAAGGGATTGCAGGCACATACAGGCCCCACAAAAGAGGCCGATAATACCCTATACTCTCTGAATTAATTCCGGCAGGCAGCGCGAATACACAAGCAGCCAGCACTACAAGTCCCATAGCCAGGACCGCTAACCGTAAGAAAATAGTTGAACCTCGTTCCATGTTCCTTCCTTCGATATGCATTATTGCTGCGAGTGTAGCATAAACAATTATCGTAAGTCAATAAATATATATCGTTCTACGTTGGCATTATGCCCTAACTGTAGATAACGTTATAAGAGTTGCACTCTCAGGGCCTAATGAATAGGGCGCCACTACGACGACGTGGAAGATGCGGGTTAAAATCCCGTCGAGAGCAAAGATAAAGTATACTGTTTCTAGATGGACAGCAACATATCTCTTTCTCAGCTGCATAGACGACACGTAAAGGGCACCGTTCACAAGGCTGTAGTAGCCAATCGAACCATCCTATTGTGTAATCTGACAAACGCTGTCGTGAAAGCTAGTGGTGATATTTGTCCGAAAGTGTACATCAATACCCGCATTTTAAAACACCTTTTTGACAAAAGGACGGCAGAAGAATACGAATGTATTCTTAAGCACATGACTGACATAGTAAAGTACCCTGCACACATCTATTCAAATAAGGACGCTAAGAGGGGCGACTTTTGTTTTGTCAAAGCTATACAAGGTGTAGAATATATGGCGACCATCGAGTATAGCCCCGATGACGAGATGTGTAATGTTGTCACTTGCTTCCGACTGAGAAAACGTACGTATCTTAATGGGTACAATCTGCTCTGGAGCTGGAAGGGCGGCACTCCTTCATCGTAGCGTTTTCGATGCCATTAGCTTTTGACCGCTGGTCTACTTACGCCCCGCAGTAGAGCCTTCCTGCATATTTCAGTTCCAGAGTAGGCTATACCCAAAAGTATGTCTTGGTAGTTGGTTTTCTTTTTCAAGAAAACCAACTACCAAATATTGTACTTATTACTAGAACATATGTCAATATACCTTGTCAAATATAAACACTGTCGCTGTGGAAAACTGTGCAAGGTGAACGTAATACAATTAAGCTTAATGCGACCGAGCAAAACCCAAAACTTGGCCGGTGCTAAGTACTGCAGCTGTCTTTCACCAACTGGCGTTATACTTGTTGTATGGCAAAATACGTAGCACTTATTCGCGGTATCGGTCCTGGCGACCCTCAAAAAACAAACGAAAAATTGCGCGGCGCTTTGCAATCGCTGGGTCTTTCTAACGTTCAGTCAGTAATATCCAGCGGCAACATCGTTTTTGAAACCGACGAAGCTGACGTGCATACGCTAGAGGCAGTCATTGAAGCGGCGTGGCCCAGACTACTTGGCTTTACAGCATCCACCATTGTACGAAGCCAGACACAGCTGCAGAAAATACTGGATGCAGATCCTTTTAGCGGGGTTGCACACACTGAAGGTTCGTATCAGCTGATTACCTTTTTAAAGCGAGCAGCCAAGCCCGACTTTGACGTGCCGTATCAGCCGCCCGGCAAACCGTATATAGTTGTAGGACACGCAGATGACGTTGTTTTTACAACCACCGACAATACCATAATAAAAACGAGTGACGTAATGACTTGGCTGGAAAAACAGTTCGGCAAAGATATTACTTCGCGTACACCGCTGACTATTCAACGCATTATTAAAAAGATGAAGCCTAAATAAGCGTTGGGGCGCTCTGCACGCCTATCTGTTGATTCGCAGTCAGCTCAGCAACATTAATTGTTGTCTCACCAGCTGCTATGCGGTCAATCATACGCAGCAAATCTTCTGCAGAAATCGCGGAGCCATTAACAC
>JARIHB010000173.1 GCA_029288515.1 Candidatus Saccharimonadota bacterium
CGTAGTCTCGTGGGCTCGGAGATGTGTATAAGAGACAGGACCGCTGGGGAGCGGACTCAGTCAGGCGGCCGGAATGGCGATGGGTCTGCAAATGAGCGGACAGCATCACCGCTGGGTGTACGTTATCACCGGCGACGGTGAGTTGAACGAGGGCAATATTTGGGAAGCGGCTATGCTGATCGGCAAGTACAAGCCCAGCAACCTTATAGCCATCGTCGATCGTAACAACATTCAGATTGACGGCCCCACGGAAGTGGTAATGCCCTTGGAAGACCTGCGCGGCAAATTTGAGTCGTTTGGCTGGTATGTGTTAGAAATAGATGGAAACGATCCGGAGGCGGTTGTTGATGCCTGTAATATGGCGAAAGCCATTGTGGAGAAGCCGGTGGTTATTATTGCGCACACTATTCCCGGCAAGGGCGTAGACTTTATGGAGTATGACTTCCACTGGCATGGTGTAGCCCCTAATCATGAGCAGGCTACGCAGGCATTAAAAGAGATTCATACCATGCAGGGCAAGATCCGGAGTGAGGCAGCGTAATATGGTTGTGTACCTTGTAGATGATGTATATGCGAATGATATTGCCCAGGAGCCTATTCGGGCCGGTTTTGGCCGCGGGCTTGTAGAGGCCGGCAAGCGTGACGACAACGTGGTGGGCATTTGTGCCGACCTGACCGGCAGCACAAAGATGGATGACTTTGCCAAGAATTTTCCGGAGCGGTTTATTGAAGCGGGGATTGCCGAGCAAAATATCGTAACGGTGGGGGCTGGTATGGCCGCTATGGGTAAGGTACCGTTTGTAAGCAGTTATGCGGCGTTCAGCCCGGGCCGCAACTGGGAACAGATTCGCACCACTATTTGTTTGAACGACCGGCCTGTAAAGATTATCGGCTCACATGCTGGCCTTAGTGTTGGCCCTGATGGCGCGACGCACCAAATGCTGGAAGATATTGCGCTGATGCGCGTATTGCCCAATATGACTGTTTTTGCCCCCTGTGATTCGCTGGAAGCGGAGCGTATTACGTTAGCTATGGCTGCCGATTCACGGCCCGGCTACATGCGGCTGGCGCGCGAAGCGACGCCGATTATAACTACCTCGAAGACACCTTTTGAGATTGGCAAAGCGTATGTATACCATGAGGGTAAAGATGTAACTATTGTAGCCACCGGCACTATGACCTATCAGGCGTTGCTGGCGGCTAAGATCCTTGCCAAAGATGGGATTGATGCTGAAGTTGTGCACGTGCCCACCATCAAGCCCCTTGATGAGGAGACTATTCTGCGCAGCGTGCGCAAGACCCGGGCGGTGGTAACAGCCGAAGAGGGGCAGATTGCCGGCGGACTGGGTGGTGCGGTAGCTGAGTTGCTGGCCGAAAACATGCCAGTGCCGCTGCGGCGGGTTGGCATGCGTGACCACTTTGGCGAATCCGGCGAGCCTGCCGAGCTGTTCAAACACTTCGGCCTTACCGGCATGCATATTGCCCTCGCTGCCCACGACGCCATCGACCGCAAATAAGTCTGGGTCTGTGATCGAGTAAGCGTAAGCTGTATACTGAGGGGTATGGATACATCACAATTAGAAGAAATCGCACATCGGCTGGTGGTTCGCGGGAAGGGCCTGTTGGCTGCCGACGAAAGCAATGCCAGCTGCAAAAAACGTTTTGATGCTGTAAAAGTAGACTGCACCAAAGAAACACGGCGGGAATACCGTGAACTATTGTTCACCGCTCCCGGCGCAGAAAAGTACATGAGCGGCGTTATTCTGTATGATGAAACATTTTGGCAATCAACACATGCCGGCCCGATGTTTCGTGAATACCTGAAGGCTCGCAATGTGGTGCCGGGCATAAAGGTGGATATGGGGCTTATCGACCTGCCAGGCTTTGAAGGTGAAAAATTGACGCAAGGGCTGGATGGATTACCGGAGCGCATGGCCGAGTATCATGCCGCGGGCGCACAGTTTGCCAAGTGGCGGTCGGTAATTGCCATCGGCGATGGCATACCTACCGATGAATGCATTGGCGCGAATACGTTTGTGCTGGCCCGTTATGCCCGCATATGTCAGGACGCGGGCATTGTACCGATTGTGGAGCCGGAAGTGCTGTTTGACGGTACGCATAGCATCGACCGCTGTGAAGCGGTTATGACCCATGTGTATGATGTTTTGTTCCAGACGATGCGTGCGTTCCGGGTACACTTGCCGGGCGCTATCCTAAAAACAGCCATGGTGTTGCCAGGCAAAAACAGCGGCGCCGGTATAAACCATGATGATGTGGCTGCACGCACGGTACGGGCGCTGCACGAGCATGTACCGCCGGAACTGGGCGGCGTCGTATTCTTAAGCGGCGGCCAAACGTCCAAAGACGCCTTCATCAACCTGAACCGCATTGCTCAGAAGGGGCCGCACCCGTGGGGATTAACGTTCTCATACTCACGCGCCTTACAGGATCCCGTGCTTAAAGCCTGGGCCAACGACCGGACTGCTAAGACCGAAATCAAGCAGCTATTCGCTAAGCAGCTGGAGCTGGCCTCGGCGGCTAGCAAGGGCGAACTGGATGAATCCACGCTCGACCATGATGACTTTGTATCCCATGCCCAAGACCTATAAGGCGCACAGAAGAATCTGCCGCCCGCCGCTTGTGCCGGCGCACCTGCTGTGTCACAATAAAGCATAAGCAAATAGATGATAACGAGACACAGAGTAAAGAGGGGGATATGCACGAAATAGATGTCCTAAGTGTGGGCGACATTGTAACCGATGCCTTTATTAAACTGTTGAAAGACGAGGCACAGATTGCTGAAAACGAGCACGGCAAGTGGCTAGCAATACCCTTCGGCACCAAAATACCGTTTGACCATGCTGAAGTTATTAAAGCGGTTGGCAACGCCTCAAACGCATCGGTGGCATTCGCCCGGCTGGGTCTGAAGAGCGCGCTAGCTGCCAATGTGGGCGGCGATGACGAAGGCCGCGATATGATTATGGCTCTGGGTAAAAACAAGGTTGACACTCGTTTTGTACGCATTAATCCTAACAAAAAGAGCAACTACCATTACGTGTTGTGGTACGAGGCTGAACGTACCATTCTTATCAAGCACGAAGAGTATAAATACCACTGGCCGCATATTACCAAGCATGAAAAGCCGCGCTGGCTGTACTTTAGCTCTGTAAGCGAGCACGCGCTTGCTTATCACGACGAAATTGCCGATTGGCTCGATGAAAATCCGGACGTTTATCTGGCATTCCAGCCGGGTACATTCCAAATGGAAGCCGGTACGCACCGCCTGCGCCGTATGTACAAGCGCAGCGCCGTACTGGTACTGAACCGCGAAGAAGCTGCGCTGGTGGGCGGCGGTAATCATGATGATATTCACGACTTATTCGATACATTGCATGCACTTGGGCCGCACGTGGTGGTTATAACCGACGGTCCGGCCGGAGCGTATGCATCCGACGGTACTAAACGCCTTAAGATGCCGTTGTATCCGGACCCGGCTGCACCTCTGGACCGTACCGGTGCAGGTGATGCGTTCGCATCGACCTTCGTTGCGGCCGCAGCCAAGGGTATGACATTAGAAGATGCTTTGACATGGGCGCCTATTAACTCCATGAGCGTCTGCCAAAAGGTGGGTGCGCAGGCTGGCTTACTGAAAGAAAAAGAACTACTGCAACTGCTGCATAATGCACCACGGGGCTATTTCCCGACACCGATATAGGCTGGCCGCGATCTAAGGGACGGCACTGTCTAATCGGCGCCGCTTATGGTAATCTGGTAACAACATGACACGTTTTCTGTCACAGGCATTGGGGGCCGCCGAACCGATATTCAGCCAAGGCATACAGCAGCTGGAGCATGCTGCCGGGCGGCCGAGCGCGGACATTCGCCTGACGAGCGAAGTCGTGCGCCGGATGCGGCAGAAAATTGCAGAGCTGGGGCTTGACCCTCAGGACACGACCGGTCCGGAGTTATACAACGCACTCCAAGAACGTCTCAAGCAAGACGAACAGACGGTGCGGCATGCATTAGGCATTGCGGCAGATGCAGATGCAAATAGCGTGGTACAGCAAGTGGAGCAACAATTGGCGGTGCACCAGATGCCTAAGAAGGTTTTCGCCTTGAAGGCAAGCGTTGCGAAGCGGCTGTTGAAGAAAAAGATTCCTAAAAATACTATGAAGCAGCTGGGCTATCGGTCGGCCGACTCGATGCTCAAGCATGAATCGGTGGCTGCTGTGTATGCGGCAGCACAGATTGCCGAAGCCGACGCCTGGCACCGTAGTTTCCGCGACCAGTATGCCAAACTGAGCCCTAGCGACTTCGAGACGCGCGATATCAGCGTGGTACGTCCCACCTCGAATCGGTGGCAGCAATTGGCTGACAGCTATGTGGGGTTGGTGAAACATAACATTATATCGTTCCCGGAATTAGGCGCGGTGGTGCTATTGCCGCTCAGCCATCATGTCGACGGTCTGGCTATCGCCACGTTACTTTTAACGCTGGAAGAGTGTAATGGCATTCGGGCACACAGCTCGTACGCCAAGCTGCAGCAGGTGCAGCCCAATTTCGGCACGATCATACAGCAATCATCGGTGAGCGAGCCGTTTACTGGCGCTACGCTGGCTGGTCAGCCGGTGCCATGGCGTATGATACAGCGTTACTATGCCCGATTCTCGCAGGCCTATCATCCGGAGATATTCGAGCCGCATGTCCAGGCCGATGACCTGCAGTGGTATAGCGGCGAAGATATGCTGGCGGGTATCGCCCCCAGCCTGGCATTCTGGAAGGATACCCAATGTCTGGGGCTGGTACATGACGGTGCGGTTGTGTCGTGTAACGCTCTTGACGTGGCGCTGGGCTACTGTAACCATCTACCGTTTGCCGACCGCATTGTACATTTCGTGCGTGATAACCTATGGCACGAGCTCATGATGCGCTACCTTAATCAGGAGAATTTGGAGACAGCCGTGCACCGACAGTTGTCTGCCGAGCTTACATCTCATTCGCTGGCGCTTGCTGAACAAGAATCGTACAATTGAATACAAGGATAAAAGAATTACATGAATCAGGAATTAAAAAAACTCTCATACCTCCGCTACTCGATATGCGTATCAGGCGCCGCGGCCGGCCCGACTATTGCGTCCGGCCACGACGAAGCGAAAGAATTGGGTCGTACTATTGCTAAAAGCGGCCACAATCTCACCACCGGCGCAACTGTAGGGCTACCCTATTTTGCCGCCTTGGGCGCCAAAGAGGTGGGGGGTACGAGTATCGGCTTTTCGCCAGCCAGCAGCTTGCTGGAGCACGTGCGCAAGTATCGGTTGCCATACAACGTGTTCGATTTTATTAACTTTACCGGCTTGAATTATGTCGGTCGCGATCTATATCTCGTGCAAAGCAGCGATGCGGTCATTACGATTGGCGGCCGTTTTGGCAGTCTGCATGAGTTTACGTCGGCATTGGAAGCACATAAGCCGTGCGGCATACTGTTGGGCAGCGGCGGTGCTGCCGACATAATTCCGGACCTGATGAAGATTTTACCGCCGCCGGCAAACGACCTCGTTGTGTACGATACAGACCCGGTGCGCCTGGTGCATAAAATACTAAAAATACTTGACGAAAAATACGAAGACCTTCATAAAGAACTACGAGAAGGTGATCTGCACTGGTTCCTTAAAGAGCAGTCATCATCCAAGCCGCCTTCCCGAGCCGGGTAACATATATGGACCCCATAGCGCGTATGAATCCCAGAGAACGTAAAGAACTAGCAATTAGCGAAATAGTGCTTATTACGTTGGCGGTTATCGGCGTGGGCGTTGTGGTATGGCTGGCATGGGCACGGCCGCTACCGAGCTCTCAGAAGCCGGTTAACTCATTTGCCGGCTGTAAAGCTGCCGAGGGCAGCGTGGTACAAACCAGTTATCCGGAGGTGTGTGTTACGAAAGACGGCAAGCGGTTTGTGAATCCCGACCAAAAGGTAGAATTGCCGTCGGCCAGTAGTGGCGATGCGTCCGGCCACACCGGCACAGTGGCGCGCAAAATGCTGACGGTAAAAGAGTGGAAGGTCGCATTCCCCTATCCCAACAACGTGCGGTCGCTTAGCTATCATACGCCTGACAAGGGGCAGGCGACATCCATAACGTTTGATGATGTACCAGGTTACTGCAAAGGTTCGAGCATATTGCGCCGGGCGCTGAAAGATCAGGATTTGGATGGCAACGGTCACACTCCGGCACAGGTCGGTGAGCAATTGGGCAGTGCCTCGGTGAAACAAATTGGTGACTACTACTATATGTTTGTCATTGGCAATGACGGCTCAAGCTCTGATTGCAACCTTGACGACGCTACGAAGCAGCAAATAGGCACTATTTTGGACGGCTTCACCGGTACTAAGATCCAGAACCTCGTGCCAGCACAAAGCCAGCAGTAATTTGTTGCTATAATAAAACGATGGCAAAGTTTGAGCTGACGAGTAAATATGTTCCCACGGGCGATCAGCCGGGCGCTATTGCCCAGCTGACCAAGGGTTTGCAAGATGGCTTGCATCAACAGACATTATTGGGTGTTACCGGGTCGGGCAAGACGTTTACGATGGCTAATATCATTCAGAACGTCCAGAAGCCGACGCTGGTGCTAAGCCACAACAAGACGCTGGCTGCCCAGCTGTATACCGAGTTTAAGACGTTTTTTCCGCACAACGCGGTGCATTACTTTGTGAGCTACTTTGACTACTATCAGCCAGAGGCCTATATTCCGCGCTCCGACACGTATATCGAAAAAGACTCACAGATCAACGAAGAGATTGACCGCCTGCGCCATGCCGCTACCGGCGCGCTGTTGTCGCGGCGGGATGTGATCATTGTGGCCAGCGTCAGCTGTATTTACGGTATTGGATCGGTAGAAGATTATGACGGCCTGAGTATTCATTTGAAGGTAGGCGAGCGGCGGGTGCGCGACAAATTCATGCGGCAGCTGACCGATATTCAGTATCAGCGCAATGATATCGATTTTCATCGTAGTACATTCCGGGTGCACGGTGACGTGGTGGATGTGTTCCCGGCCGGCGAAGAGCTGGCGTACCGGATTGAATTTTTTGGCGATGAAATTGACCGGATTGTTAAGATCGACCCCCTGACCGGTGAAATACTAGGCAAGCCGGAAAATCTGACTATTTTCCCTGGCTCACACTATGTAACGCCGCAGGATAAGCTAAAGGTAGCGATGGGGTACATTGAGGATGAGCTGCAGAAGCGCCTCTTCCAGTTTAAGAAAGAGGGTAAGCTGCTGGAAGCGCAACGATTGGAACAGCGTACGCGCTTTGACCTTGAAATGTTGGAAGAGACCGGCTTTGTAAAAGGAATCGAAAACTACAGCCGCTATCTTACTAATCGCGCGCCGGGCGAACAGCCCGCGACGCTGCTGGACTATTATCCGGATGACTATCTGTTATTAGTGGATGAATCACACATGACTATTCCGCAGATCCGCGGCATGTACAATGGTGATCGAGCGCGTAAAGAGGTGCTGGTGGAGCACGGTTTCCGCCTGCCAAGTGCGCTTGATAACCGGCCGCTAACGTTCACTGAATTTGAGAAGCATGTAAACCAGGTAGTGTACGTAAGCGCCACGCCCGCCGAGTATGAATTAAGCCGGAGCCCCGAGCCAGCCCAGCAGGTCATTCGACCGACCGGTTTGCTTGATCCGCCGATTGAGGTGCGTCCGGTAGATGGGCAAGTTGATGACCTGATTGCCGAAATCCGGGCCACTATTGATAAACGGCAGCGGGTACTGGTTACTACTCTCACCAAACGCATGAGCGAGGATCTGACCGAGTACTTGAAAGAGCTGAACATCAAGGTGGCTTATCTGCACAGCGACGTTGATACTCTCGACCGAACCGATATTTTGCGTGATCTGCGCCTGGGCGTATATGACGTGCTGGTAGGTATCAACTTGCTGCGCGAGGGCCTTGATCTGCCTGAGGTATCGTTAGTGGCTATTCTGGACGCCGACAAAGAAGGCTTTTTGCGCAGTGAGCAAGCGTTGGTACAAACCGTGGGTCGTGCTGCTCGGCATGTGGAGGGGCATGTGATTATGTATGCCGACCGGGTGACCAGCAGCATGCAACGCACTATGGAGGAAACGGCCCGCCGCCGCGGTATCCAAGAGGCCTATAACCAAGCGCATGGCATCACCCCGCAAGGCGTGAGCAAAGCTATTGAGAAGGGACTGCGGCCCGACCTGCCCGAAGAGGCAAAAACGGCCAAACTTGATCTGAAGAAAATACCCAAGGATGAATATAAAACGCTTCTAAAAGACTTAAACGCCCAAATGGAAATGGCGGCCGCGAACCTACAATTCGAAAAGGCTGCCGAGCTGCGCGATATTATCACCGATATCAAAAAGAAAATGTAAGCCTAGCAGGCGCCGGTCTGAACCGGTTCAATCTGACGGCGCAGCCGGGCCATCATCGCCTGGTTCATGGGCTGGCCGGAGACCAGCTGGATAGTGTCTTCCTCTGAGGTAACACCAGTGAAGCTGACATTGTAGTCGGTTTCGACCTGGCGGATGGTCGGGTTGACGGCAGTTATGCCGCTGATCAGTGCTTTAACTACGCCGTCGCCGTTAAAGATTGCCCCGCCGCTAAACCCATGTCGCGTTAATGTGTCACGCACCTCGCCGTAGCTTTGCCCATAGCCGAAAGCGAAAACGGTTGGTTCTGACGTGCCTTTAGGATCGTCAACCACAAAGCCGCTGAAGACAGCCGGCGTATTATAGGGAGCGTCTTCGTCCGGTGCACGATAGGTGCCCGAAGCGGTTGGCCCATAAGCTACAGCATATACCTTTTCGCCTGGTCTCATATCTTTGTTGGCAGCATCAAGTTTGGCAGTGTGTGTTTTGTACGGCAGGTGGGTACGCATAAAGGCCATATCCTGGCTTGGCGCGCCAAAGGTGTCTGTGCGCTCTTCCAGGATGCTGGCAATTTCGGTAGCCGATGCGTGCTTTACGGTACGGGTGCCGCCAGAGCCAGAAAATGTAACGCCCGGGTTGGCGCAATCTTCGCGCCGCTGGTTGCCGTCCTTGCGAAAAACGTGGCCTGCGGTCAGAAAACCACCTTGCACCGCTACACCTGACGCGTAGCTGGCTGCTGTGTCCACGGAAATTGCGGTGCTAAGCTGGTTAGCAACAGCCGGCGGCAGCGGGCCAAGCGCTAAACGACCCATCTTAATAACGGGGGTATTGACAGTGTTCTGCTCGCCGGAATCCGGTGCGGCGGTAGCTGCCGGAGCTGGTTCTACCCACTGTGCCGCTTCGGGAGAGGGCGAGGCAGAACAGCCGGCGGCTACGCTGAGCGCAAGCGCGGTACCTATAAATCGTCCGTTCATAGTTGGTGTATAATAACATAAAAGTATAAAATATGCAATATACGGGAGATATATGGTTGCTATATTTGCATAAGGTGGTATAATATACAGGTTATGAGATTGACAGGTGAAGACGGGCGCATGACCCCAGGTGGCAGAAAGATGACCGCCGCTTTAATTGTAGCCGGCATTGGTATGTGTGGTGGCGGTACGGCTGTATTGTTAAATGAGCTGAAACCGCAGCGCACTATTGCACGGCCGGATGCAAACGGCCTTTGTAGTTTAGCTCAAGAGGCCTGCTATGGCAGCAGGCCGGATAGCGACCAAAACAGTGCATTCGGTGACGCACCGAGTGAATCACCGTCACCTTCGCCCAGTGAAACATCACCTTCTTCTGAGCCTGCAACGTCGGAGCCGACACAATCTTCGCGCCCGCCGAAACCTCACCACAGTGCAAAGCCGCCGAAGGCGGCCGCTGGTGCTGAACGCCGAGAGCTTCCCAAGAGCACGTGCAAAGCCTATGGTGACGCTAACCATGGCCCGATTATTCGCAGCCTGGGCGGCATGTCGGTGATCGTTGACACCCGCTACAAAGACGGCTGCGATTACCCGTTCTACAGCGGTGCAACGCTTTACAAAGGTGCGAGCACTGAATCCGGCAAAAAAGATGTCGGTACTTCACTGCAGACCGCTGGCAGCCTGGCGCTGAACGGCAGCGTATTGCGGGTAACCGGCATTGAGTGCGGCCAGACCCGCCATACTACCGCTCAGAATGGCGGCGACATGCCCGACGACACCTGGCTTAAGGTAAGTGTCAATGGCGAATCGGCTCACGTTGCGGCTGTAGACGTTGGCTATCCAGATGTCAGCACCTTCCAAAACGAAGGCGGCATGCACCTACAGGCTACACAGTACGGCAATTGCTAAACCGCTTCACCAGCCAATCTCCATCATAATGCGCTATACTAAGTGCATAGATGAGGGTAATTGACCACCGGCAGTTTGTCCGGAACAGACCACAGCCAAAGCGTTGGCCGCGGGCGCGTATCGCCGGCTGGACTATTGCCGGTATATGCATATTGTTTGTTGTACTGAATGCAGCCTTGTGGGTTATGTATCGCAATAAAGTATTGCCCAACTACAGCGTGGGTGCTGTGCCGGTAGGGGGTGTGGCGTTTAAAGACATTCCACAGCGGGTCACAGCCCAGACGGTACTGCCGGCGTCTGTTACGCTGCAGGCCGCCGGCCGGTCGAAACAGGTAACGCCGCAGTCTCTAGGCATTGTGCCTGACACTGAAGCGACGATCGCCCGGCTGAAGCAGGCCCGGCCGTGGGTGCCGATGCTGAGCTTATTTATGCATTATACTGTGCCGGTGCAGGTGCGTGTAGCAGAAGATACGTTTACAACTGCCGTCAAGCCGCTCCAGGAGACCTTTTTTAAACAAGCGCTGGGCAAGCACATCGTATTTGAGGATGGGGCATTTCGTATTGCCGACCCGGAACAGGGCTATACGCTGGACAATGTGTTATTTAAACCAACGGTGACGGCGGGTATCGCGGATGGGCAGCGAACCATATCGGTTCCGCTGCACACCACCTCCTCTGATATCACTGTGGCCGACATCCAAGGCGAGCTGCAAAAACTGCAGAAACAGCTCAGTACGTCTATCAGCTTTGTGTATACCGCCCATACTACCAAACTGTCGGCCAACGATATCGGCGGCTGGTACGTGGCCGATGGGGGTACGATGGTACTTTCCCGTGACGCGATTGCTGCCTCTGTACAGCGGATTGCAAAACAGATGAATGCATCATTGGTGAATGCCGATGAAGCGGTGACGGCCAGTGTGTATGCTATCACTAAAAACCAGCAGCTTAGTTTCCGTCTGGTTTCCTCCCAGGGAACTATTGTGTACAGATACTGTGCTGCCCAGCGCGGACTGAATGACAGCATTTTGCCCGATTTTAAGCTTAAACTGGCAGCTACCTACGGTGATATGCGCGGCTGGAATGATAATGGGCAGATTGCTTTTGTGTATAGCGATGCTGGGTGCCAGCTGCATGATTGGCTGGTGGCTCCGGCGTCGATGGCTAGTTTCGGAAGTATCTGTGACAATTACTATAGTTGCACAGTATATCCGAATGTGGCTATCAACTATGACCGCTGGAATGGCGCCACTGATCCGTGGAATGCCCAGCATTTGGGCATTGAAGACTACCGGGCAATGGCTATCAATCACGAGAGCGGTCATTGGCTGGGCTTTGACCACGTGACGTGCCCCGGCCAGGGTCAGCCCGCTCCGGTGATGATGCAACAATCAATCGATTTAGGCGGTTGCACATTCAACCCATGGCCGTTAGCGTCTGAAGCGGCCGCTGCCGGGCGCTAGCAGCGGTATGCAACATCTGATATAGTGGAATAAATATGGCAGACTTAACCCGCGACGACGTATTGAAATTGGCCCGGCTGGCCCGCTTGGACATTACCGACGAAGAAGCCGATGCATACCGCACAGAACTGACGAATATCCTGCAGTATGTCGAACAGTTACAGCAGGCCGACGTTACTGGCCTCCAGCCTACCAGCCAGGTGACCGGCCTGACAAACGTTATGCGTGACGACAACGTGCTTGATTACGGCACAACACCAGATGATCTGCTGCGGATCGTGCCGGTTAAGCAGGACCGCCAGATTAAAGTAAAGAGGATGATCGGATGAGCCAGTGGCTACCCATTGCCGAGCTGGCTGCCAAGGTGCAGGCCGGCGAGCTGAAGGCGACTGATTTGGTGGAGCAGGCCTTGCGAACTATCGATGAAAAGAAAGAATACAATGCCATCATTGCCACGACGGCCGAACGCGCGCGGGAACGGGCTGGCAGCATTGACGCTGCGGTAAAGAACGGCACAAAAGTTGGACGTCTGGCCGGTGTGCCGTTTATTGCCAAGGATAATTTTCTGGTTTTTGGCGCTGAGACCACAGCCGGCAGTAACATCCTGAAAGGATTTGAGGCGCCATATCAGGCGACAGTTATTGAGCGCCTTGAGAACGAGGGCGCCATCTGCGTCGCAAAGGCTAACCTGGATGCCTTCGGCCACGGCGGTTCAACCGAAAACAGTGACTTCGGTGTTACAAAGCACCCTCGCGATACGAATCGAGTCTCTGGCGGTTCTTCCGGCGGTTCGGCTGTGAGTATCGTGCTTGACATGGCACCGTTTGCGTTAGGTACGGACACCGGCGGCTCAACCCGTCAGCCGGCTAGCTTTGTGGGCTGTATCGGCTATAAGCCGACATATGGCCTTATCTCTCGCCATGGCGTTGTTGCTATGGCCAGCAGCACCGACACCGTTGGTACATTGGCTCGCAGTGCTGACGATGCTGCCTATGTAATTGACATCATGGCAGGGCGGGACCAGTTTGACGGGACAACTATTGAACGCGATACAGCCGGCTACACCGGCGTAGGCGCTGATATGCAGGGCAAAAAAGTGGGGATTATCAAGGAGTGGATGACTACGGGCGTACATGACGGCGTTAAAGCCTGCATAGATACTATCGCCGAAAAGATGAAGGCTGCCGGTGCTGAAGTGATTGAGATCAGCCTGCCGTCATTACCGCTTGCACTGGCCGTGTATTACATCGTGGTACCGGCTGAGATAAGCAGCAACCTCAGCCGTTATGACGGTCAGCGCTATCAGTATAGTTACCCCGATGCCAAGAATCTTGACGAGAGTTATATGAAGTCGCGCGGTATCGGTTTTGGTGCCGAGGCCAAGCGTCGTATTATGATCGGTACGTACGTGCTGTCCAGCGGCTATTATGACGCCTACTATAACCGCGCGCAGACGGTTCGTACGAAACTGATTAATGAGTTTAATGACGCTTTCAAGCAGGTTGACTTTTTAATTGGTCCGGTTGCGCCGACGCCAGCCTTCAAGATCGGCGAACATGCCAGTGACCCATTGCAGATGTATCTGGCAGATATGATGACCGTGGCCCCCAGTCTGGTTGGTATTCCATCGGTCAGTGTGCCGTCCGGCGAGGCTGACGGTCTGCCGGTAGGCGTGCAGATCATGGCGCCGCAGCGTGCTGACCGTGCCCTGCTGGGCATAGCTAAGGCGGTAGAAGGGCTGAGGGCATGATGGACAGCGTATTGCACGTATTGTCAGTCGGCTGGCCTTATGCGGTGGGTGTTGCGGTCATTGCAGCCGGCGTTGCCGTTATTATGTACCTTCGCCGGCGCCCGAAAGCGCTGAACACTGAGCAGTTCCAGGACGACTGGAAGCAATTACAAAAGCTGCTGCGTAATAAAACACAGTGGCCGGAGGCCATCCTGCAGGCCGACGCGCTGCTGGATACCGCCCTGCGCCGTCGTAAATTCCGCGGCCGCACTATGGGCGCGCGGATGGTGAAGGCCCAGCGGCTGTTCAGCGATAATGACGCCGTATGGTCCGCCCACAAGCTGCGCAGCAAGATTGACGCCGATCCGACCGCCAAGCTCAAGGAGTCCGAGGTTAAGCAAGCACTTATCGGCATCCGTCAGGCACTTAAAGATTTAGGAGCACTCCCCAATGGTCAGCAAACAAATTCGTGACCAATACACCGTCACTATCGGCATCGAATGTCACGTGCAGCTTAAGACAGCCACCAAGCTGTTCGTAGCTGTTGGCAACGACGCCCGCGAAGCCGAGCCGAACACGCTGGTAAGTCCGCTGTGTTTTGGGCTGCCCGGCACGCTGCCAGTGCTCAACAAAGAAGCGGTCCATTTGGCAATGCATGCCGCCTTTGCCTTGAACACGGAGCCGCAGGCCTTCAGCACCTTCGACCGCAAACACTATTTTTATCCGGACTTACCGCTTGGCTATCAGATTACGCAGTATGAGCATCCGATTGTTTTGGGCGGCAGCCTGACCGTTGACGTTGACGGCCAGCAGAAACGCATCGGCATCACGCGTGCACACATCGAAGCTGACGCTGGTAAGAGCACGCACCCTGCCGGCAAGGACTATAGCTTAGTTGACCTAAACCGAGCCGGCACACCGCTGATAGAGATTGTGTCCGAGCCGGATATGCATACTGCCGCCGAAGCTAAAGCGTACACTCATGAGCTGTGGTTGCGTATGCGCTATGCCGATGTGTCGGACTGTAATTTGTACTACGGTAATATGCGCTTTGATGTAAATGTCAGCGTTAGTAAAACTGATACACTCGGCACCCGTACCGAAACGAAAAACCTGAACAGCTTCCGGGCTGTTGAAAAGGCGGTGGAGTACGAAGTAAATCGCCAGATTGAGCTGCTTGAGAAGGGTGACACCGTGGTGCAGGAAACCCGCGGCTGGGACGATGCCAAACAGCGCACCTTCAGCC
>JARIHB010000194.1 GCA_029288515.1 Candidatus Saccharimonadota bacterium
AAACTGTATGCATGCTTCTAACCATCAATATTGAGCAAAAAACCGTTGGCAACAAGCAATTGTTTGACGATTTTCGCATGCATGTTGAGGATACCGAAAAAATTGCCATCATCGGCCGCAATGGCGTCGGCAAAACCACACTGTTTAGAATGATCGCACACGAAGACGCCGACTATGCCGGTTCTATAACCTATCGCCCTGGCATTACCATAGTCGCTACCCGCCAGGAGCATCATGAGGTCAGTAACCAAACGGTTGTCGAATATATCTTACACAACCTGCCGGAGTACGCCGAGCTCTATCAGATTATCGAAACATACCCCGAAACCATGGGTGACAATATTAAAAAGATCACCCGCTACAGCTAGGCCCTGGAGCGGTTTGCGACGTTGGATTACTATACCGCCGAAGATCGCGTGCGCCGCAGCCTGGATGACTACCAGCTGGGCCAGGCCGCCGACCGGCCTATGAGCAGTCTGTCGGGCGGCCAGAAACGGTTTGTTGAGCTGGTGCGCGTTGAGCACTCACATGCCGACATCGCCCTCATCGACGAACCAACTAACCACATGGACTATATTGCCAAAGCAGCGTTTTTGAAATGGTTTGCCGCCTGTAAACACGCTGTGGTCGTCATTACCCACGACCGTGACCTGTTGCAGCAGGTGCAGCGTATTATAGAGGTAAAAGACAAACAGGCTCATACCTTCCCCGGTAATTACGACGCCTACCTGCGCCAAAACGCCCAGCGTACCGCGGCACATCTCAATGAATACGACACGGTGCAGCGGCGCATCGAGAATGTAAAGAAACAGATCCAGGCTGCCCGTGCCAAGAAAGCCGGCTGGGGCGGCACTGCTGACAAGAAAAATCCATTTGTAGTTATAGAGAATAAGCTGCGCAAAGAATTGCAGGAACTGGAAGGCCAGGAACGCCCCAGCTTTTGGATTGATCAGGAATCGGTAGCCGATCTGCGCCCGGATGTCGGCGAAAGCTACCACAAGCATAAGGCTAAGACGATCCGTATCCGTCGTATTGTCGGCGAAGAGCGTGTCCGCGATCTGTTAATAATTGATAACGTACAGGTTGGTTACGACCGGCCGCTCTTTGAGAAGCTGAGCCTGCATGTACAAACCGGTGATCGTATACAACTAGTGGGGCGCAACGGTGTCGGTAAGACCACACTGGTGCGCAGCATTATTGACGCCGTACGCACTGACGAGCGTCCCACCACCCTGCTGCACGGCAAAATCAGCGGCGACGCCAAGCTGCGCTTAAATACCTACGAACAGGAAATTGACCATGCCTACCTGCAGATGACCCTCGCTCAAGCGATTGAACACATCTACGATACCTTTGAACTCCAGATTACCCCGGAACAGATAATGCGCGTGCTCAGCGACTACCTGTTTGATCCATATGCCGACCGCGAACACCTTGTCTCTAACCTGTCCGGCGGCCAAAAAGCCCGCCTGCAGCTGATCAAATTATTTGCCAACACCCCCAACATGATTATTCTGGACGAACCCACAAACCACCTCGACCTTCCGTCCATCGAAGAGTTGGAAGCCGCGCTCGCCCAATACAAAGGCGCCCTGCTGTATGTCAGCCACGACAGCTACCTAAGCAAGCAACTCGGCGGCAACCAACTTATTTTAGAAACGTTGTAGTCCCACTATTCTTCAACGGTGACGTCCCGCCAAAAGGCCACGTAGTTGCTGTAGTCTTTCTTTACTATTTTGAACGATGATTCCAGCGGATGCGGGTAACTCCAGGCGCTGTCTTTGCTTACTTTGTCGCGCTTTATCTATTCGGTGCGTAACGCTTCTATCGGGTCCAGCTTGGCGGCCTTACGGGCCGGCAGCAGTCCAACAATGGTAGTAACCGCCATCAGGAATATAACCAACGATGCTATTTGCAGCGGTTCAAAAACCAATAACCGCTCAGCACCAAAGTTCAGCTTCTGACTGATCCACGGGTTTAGTAACATACCGACGGCCACTGCTACAATCGCGCCCAATCCAGCGCCCAGAAGGCCGATCCACGTAGCTTCAATCATAAACAACCCACTCACTGTGCCGCGCGACGTACCGAGAGCTTTCATAAGGCCAATTTCGCGCGTCCGCTCCAATACACTGATGTACTGCGTATTTACCACCCCGAAGAATGAAGCGACCAGCGTAATCAGCCCAAAGACGATAATTACGCTTTGCAGCACGGTAATAATTTGATTTATGAAAGACTGGAGGTCTTTAGCGGTGCGTGCTTCAAAACCAGCGTTGGTCACCTCCTGCTTTAGTGTCTCGGCGTCTACGCCATCGCCGCGAATTGTTATGGTGGGTACTAAATTACCATTTACCACGCCAGTGCTAATAAAATCATTTAATTCTTTTAATGCCACCAGCGATATGTACGGGCCGGTTTGGTTAAAATCGATGCTCAGCGACGACTTGGTAGTTACTGCAGCAACGGCGTATTCCTTACTGAGCGTCTTGCCAGTAGGCTGGCGCACCTGAATCGTAACCGGCTTGCCGATGGCGTCCTGGGCGTCCTTAAATCCCAGCAGACCCAGATAATCGTCCGGCAAAAGCATGGCATCGGCAGGCAGCTCGGCCGGCACCTCCCCTGCTTTGGTTTCGGGCTTTGAGGCCGAATCGAACACATTCACGGCACCCGTATACTTTTTGGCGCCCTCACGAGTAATATATTGAGCAGTTACGGTGTAATTTGGTATTACCTGCCGTACATGTGGCAGGTGCTCTACCTTTTTGATATCGTCGGGCGTGAATTGCTTTACCAGTAATCCATTGGCGGCGTTCAGATCTTCGCTATACTCCCGCGGCTTTGGGGTAGCATTATTACTAAAAAATGCTTTGTCTTTGGCCGCAAAAACCGCCTGGGGGTCAAAATTTGCCTGCACAAGCCGATTGGTAAAATGGCGTGCGCCAGTGGCGGCCGCCAGCGTCAGCGTCAGCGTAAAACCGCCCACAGCGATAGCGCAGGCTGTAAGCAGTGTGCGTGTCTTGGCGCTTTTGAGGTTGCGACCGCTGCGGCGTACCGTATCAAGTAATTTCATATGCGTAACCCCCGCCGCGGCAACGGTTTGCGGTCTACCTGACGAACGCGTACACCCATCACCTGGCCGTCCTTCACCACAATCTGCATGTCACAGCGCGAGGCCAGCTCGTGATCATGCGTCACAATCACCAATGTGCTGCCATTTTCTTTATTCAGACTGAACAAGAGCTCAATTATCTTTTCACCCGTCATGCTGTCGAGATTACCGGTGGGCTCGTCGGCCAACAGCAACGTAGGGTTGTTCACAATCGCCCGCGCAATAGCCAGGCGCTGCTTCTGGCCGCCGGACAGGTTGCGCGCCTTAACGTGTTTTTTATCAAGAAGTTCAACCCGCTCCAATGCGGCATCAATAAGTTTCTTGCGGCTGCGTAAGCCTGTTTCGTTGATCTCTAACGGCAACGCCACGTTTTGATAGCAGGTTTGGTTGCCCTCCACAAAAAATGCCTGGAACACAAACCCCAGCTCGTGAGCCCGGAAATGGTCGATTTGTTTGCGCTTCATAGTACCCAGGCTTTGACCGTTTACAACCACTTCACCGCTCGTAGGATGGTCAAGACCGCCCATGATATGCATAAGGGTTGACTTACCGGAGCCGCTTTTGCCAATAACAGCGACTGTTGCACCATCCGGTATCTGTAAGTCGATCCCTTTAAGCGCCTCAAAGGCGCTATCCTTTTTGCCGTAGACTTTACGGACGTCCCTCACCTCGATCATAGATATAGTATAAACCCCGCAGTGCGTTTCAGCCCAGCGGGGTTGCGGTTACCTTTCAGCTTATTTAAAACTTGCCGGTTGACATGTATTTGTCCAACTGGGCCTGTGTCAGCGAATAGGGGTCACCGTATACGCTCCACGACAGCGGGAGATTCAGATTGAGATTGCCGTTCTTCAGGAAGGTGCGCTGTGCCGTGTCGACACGGGTCGTATCGCTGTGCCCTTCTTCGGCCAACATGGCGGCCTTACGAGCATCCAGAAAGGCGTTGAGGTAGACTGTTTCGTCACCGCCTTGCGCCGGTGTCTTTGCCTTTTTGAGAGCTGCAGCGCGAATACCGCCAAAGCTGAGCGAGTCGGAACCCGGCCCATGCATCACCATGGCATCATAGTATATAAACTGGCCCAGTACGCCGATCTTATCGGCTTTTGCCTGGCTGAGCGACGGGTTGAAGTAAATAACGTCCACTTCGTGGTCCTGGGCTTGCTGGAATTTCACGTCCTTGGCGGCCGCTTTCCAATCGTTCATAAACGCCGTACCCAGGCCGGTTTGCGATGACGTGCCGTTTGCCTTAGTGAGCGCCGGCAAATACTTGGACAGGGCGTTATTCGGCGCAATGCTGTCATAGTACTTCACAACCGCCAGCATGTCGTCGGTTTTAGATGTGAACCCTACCAAACCGCCGGTGTATCCGCGGT
>JARIHB010000007.1 GCA_029288515.1 Candidatus Saccharimonadota bacterium
CATTACAAGGGCAAGACCATCAGCGACGTATTGGAGATGACCTGCGAGCAGGCACTGGAATTTTTTGCCAACCTGCCGAGCATTGCGCGCAAGCTGCAGACGCTGGTAGACGTGGGCTTAGGGTATATTGGACTTGGGCAGCCGGCTACTACACTGAGCGGCGGTGAAGCTCAGCGCATCAAGCTGGCTTCCGAGCTCAGCCGCCGTCCCACCGGCCGCACGCTGTACATTCTGGATGAACCGACCACCGGCCTGCATATTGCCGACGTCGACAAGCTGCTGCACGTCTTGCACGCACTGGTAGATACCGGTAACAGCATGGTTATCATCGAGCACAATCTGGACGTAATAAAAAGCGCTGATTATTTGATCGACATGGGCCCGGAAGGCGGCTCCGGCGGCGGTATGATAGTGGCTACTGGTACACCAGAACAGGTGGCTAAGGTAAAAGACAGCTATACTGGCCAATTTTTGAAGCACATGCTATAGTGCACGGGTTATGAACGGATTTGAAACAGGCGACGAGCCGCCTGAACCGGAAGATTTTGGATTACCACAACCCGGTGTACCCGAAGAAGCAGCATCGGCGGCAGATTTCATAGTGCCTCAATTTCACCCGGCGCAAGTTCCGTCACCGAGTCCCAGACCCCCGGATCTCCACCCGGAAGTTAACCCGGAAGATCTTGTGCCACCTAGCGATGCCACTAAACAGGCACTGCTAGACATTGCGCGCGAGCGGGCAATGCAGGGTGAATGTTTCCTGTTTGGCAACCCAAAATCACCTTATTTTGGTATGGTTGAATCATATGGGGAGATGCTTGTGACTGATGGTGATGACGGGCCTTATATGTCTCTGCTGTATACGACCCCCGAAGCCTGTGAAGTACTGCAAAACCCCCGCGTCGCCATCATTAGGTGTGGTGATAACTTGGATGCTCATTACCTTAGGCTCGAACCGGAGGAGATTACGGAATATACCGTTTTTATAGATAACGGCGGATTGCGCGTGGAGCGGCATAAGCACATGGAGAATATGAAGGCCGATACAGGAGAGTATATACTGCTCCTGGATGCCGAAGTAACGGCAGAGGTTGAAGAGAGGCGGCAGGGTATACCAAAGGTCTCGGAGAATCACATACAAGAACTTATTACGCGGCTGCGCGCCGCGCAGGCGAGCGACAGGTAGACCGGGCTAGCTGGTAAGCAGACTGCGGAGCTTTTTCTTGAGCCGTTCGCGCGCCACAGGATCGCGCAGCACATGCGCAAAGCTGGCGCCAAAAGTGGCCAGTACTGCCAGCAGTGCTGCTGGCAAAATGTAATGATCAATATTAACGTAATGACCCAGTACTTTGCCGGCCCAATAGCCGATCAGTGTAATGCTGGGCACCCACAGCACAGCACCGATGATGTTATAAGTCATAAACCGGCTGTACGACATATTACCCATACCGGCCAGCGGCGGCGACAGCGTGCGCACCAGCGGTACAAAGCGGGCCAGGATAACAGTTTTGCCGCCGTGGCGATTAAAGAAGTCTTGTGCTTTGGCTAGGTTATCTTTGTGCAGTAGTATGGAGTCG
>JARIHB010000020.1 GCA_029288515.1 Candidatus Saccharimonadota bacterium
CCATATGGAAATTCTAGGAACAGATTCAGACAAAGCAGCTGCGGCTGCCCAATTACAGGGCCTCTATGAGGAGGTGCCTGATGCAGTCGTAGCCGGCAGTTTCGGACGAGCGGCTATCTATGCGTCGCATGACTACCCAGACGCGCCGCCATTGGATCTGCGTGACCCAGCAGGTTTGGGCGGCTATCGAGATATAGACGTACTGTTTACCTCAGCAGATGAGGCTTGCTTGCGGCTTGTTGTTGCCTCAGCGCCCGTACAGCACGCCATACATGATGGTATTGGATTGTACGTATGGCAAGCGCTGGAGGGGCCACTGTTAATTGGCACAGACCGTGACAACAAGGTGTTTACCACCTGGATCAGTAACGAGACCATTGTACCCGTTGATCGGACGCTATTAGGCGCGCCGGTCCGTACCTTTAGCGTTGGCACACAGCTACATATCGAAAATATCGTAGGCGGCGGTCAGCGGCGCACCGAAAAGCTCGTTCGTTCTTCAGAGGTGCTAACGAGGTTTGCGGCAACACTCGACCCTGATTCAACGGAGTTTCTGCAGGATGCCGTTTATGAGCCGTTCCGAGAACACGCCAGGCGGAACGTACGCTGACCCTTTGTACACTTATAATCTGCTGTCTGCAGGCTGGCTGAATGATGTGATAATTAGCACTCTTGACGTGTGAGTGCTAACAGCCTACAATGATTTATTGTATGAAACCTGACAATGCTGATTTCCAAGATTTTTTGAACCATCTGACGAACAATGCGTTAGAGAGTTTGAAACACGCCGATGCCATCGCCCGCAGCTTCGGCAGTGCATATGTGGGCACGGAACATCTGTTGCTAGGGATACTAGCACAGGAGACGAGCGTAGGGGCAAAGGTCCTTGAAGGCGCTGGGGTAACTCTCGACCGCGCCCGACTGGCTTTGAACCTGACGCCCAAAACCTTGGTGATGAACGCCGGTGCGAAGGGGCTGAGCGAAACCGCCAAGTTAACGCTGAAAATGGCATATGACACCGCGCAAGATTACAACCAAGAATATTGCGGCACAGAACACATTCTGACGGCATTGCTGAGCCAGAAAAACGCCCGTGCCACCATGTTGCTGAGGGCTATGAATGTGGACGTTGATTCACTCAACGGTGAGCTGGAGCAACTATTGAACCGCCAGTCGTATGACGAGGAAGAAAGCGGCGTCGGTACCGGCGAGCGCCGCCGCGGCCGTGGCGGCAAGGGCCGCAAAACGGCGCTTGATTTCTTTGGTACCGATATGACCGCCGAAGCCCGTGCTGGCAAACTTGATCCGGTTGTGGGCCGTGAGGCGCAGATTCGCCGGGTGGTCACGATTCTTAATCGTCGTACCAAGAATAACCCAGTATTGATTGGTGAACCGGGTGTGGGTAAGACGGCTATTGCCGAGGGGCTTGCCCAGCGTATAGTGGCCGAAGATGTGCCTGATAGCCTGCTGGACAAGCGCATCATTATGCTTGATCTGGCCGGTATGATCGCCGGCACTAAATATCGCGGTGAGTTTGAAGAGCGCTTGAAGAAAGTGATGGCCGAGCTGGAGCAAGACCGCAGCACCATTGTATTTATCGACGAGCTGCACCTGATTGTTGGCGCTGGCGCTGCCGAAGGCGCGATGGACGCCGGAAATATCCTGAAGCCGGCGTTGGCTCGGGGCAAGATCCAGCTAATTGGCGCCACAACCACTGCCGAGTACACCAAGCACATCGAGAAAGATGCCGCCCTGGAGCGCCGCTTCCAGCCGGTACAGGTGCCGGAAACCACAGTGCCTGAGACGATGGCTATATTAAAGGGCTTGCGCAAGCATTATGAAGAGTTCCACGGGGTGACCGTTAGCGATGAGGTTGTCGATGACATTGTACACCTTGCAAAGCGCTACATCAGCGACCGGTTTATGCCGGATAAAGCTATTGACCTTTTGGACGAGACCGCAGCACACTTGCGCGTGGACAAGGGCAAGACCAGCCCTGAAGTCCGTTCCTTACAAAAAGAGCTGAAGCTGGTTATGGGCCGTATTGATGACGCAGTTGATGCCGAAGACTACCAGAAAGCTGCTGAGTATAAAACGCGAGCCAGTCAGATTAATGACGAACTCGCTAAGCTGCAAGCCAATGATAAAGACAGTAAGCGCATCACGCTTACGAGCGATGACGTCGCCGAAGTGATCGCCCGTATGACCGGTGTACCGGTGAAGAAAGTGATACGGTCTGAGGCAAAGCACCTGCTGCACATGGAAAAAACGCTCGGCAAGCACGTTATCGGTCAGCACGAAGCCGTCGAGGCTGTTTCGCGGGCTATCCGCCGCAACCGTTCTGGCATTGGCGCCAGCAACCGGCCGATTGGATCATTTGTCTTCCTTGGCCCTACTGGTGTGGGCAAGACAGAGCTAGCCCGCGTACTGGCACGTGAGTTCTTCGGGTCGGAAGACGCACTAGTAAAGATCGACATGTCCGAGTTTGGTGAGCATCACAACGTAGCCCGCTTGGTGGGTGCGCCCGCCGGTTATGTGGGCTATGATGAGGGCGGCCAGCTGACCGACAAGATCCGTCGGCATCCGTACAGTCTGGTGCTGTTTGACGAAATCGAGAAGGCACATCCTGATACGTTTAATATGATGCTGCAGATCCTGGAAGATGGCGTACTCACTGATGCCAAGGGCCGCAAGATTGATTTTTCAAATACTATTGTTATCATGACTAGCAACATCGGGGCTGAAAAGCTTCAAAAAGAAGCCAGCCTTGGCTTTCAGGCCGCTAACACCGACGACCTAAAAGATCTTGATGTGCTGCATGAGCGTAACCGTGATAAGGTGCTCGACGAACTGAAGAAGCGTATGCGGCCTGAGTTCCTGAACCGTATCGATAAAGTTATTGTCTTCCGTGCACTCACAAAAAAAGATATCTTCCGGATTATTGATTTGCAGATAGCGGAGTTGGGGAGCCGTATCCGGCGCCAGGGGCTAGGCGTGCAGCTGAATGCTGCTGCCAAGCAATACTTGCTTGACCATGGCTACGATGCTAAAAACGGCGTTCGACCGATGCGCCGCCTCATACAAGACGAGATTGAAGATCATATCGCCGAAGCCTTGTTGAGTGACGCCTACCAGAAGGGTGATATTATTAGCGTCGGCGTAAAAGATAAGCAGTTAAATTACACGATTATACACGAATAAATGCTATACTCGTGGTAATGGGTAACGCTTCACAGGTTAACGATGGTGAAGGTGGTGGGTCGAGTGCCTCATCTTTGGGAAGTCCGGCAGTAACTCCTCCGGAATCCGGCCAGCCGCTAACGACCAATCCGGAAGCGGCCGTGCAGTTGCGTACGAGGCCACATCGCCTGCGAACACTCTTGCAGATAGCCGTACTGCTATTAGTAATTGGCAATGGGATGATGGTATGGCTGCAGCACGACGCCATTATCGACTGGGTACACAGCCGCAACTACGACCCGCCGCAGGAAGTCGTCAGCCTGGCCGACCGTACGACGATGACGCCGTATGCTAAACGGTTGTTCTATGTGAACTACCCGGCTATCGAGGATAAGGACGCTTTTAATAACGACTGTCCGGACGCCTCTCATGAAGTGGCGGTGTTGGGCTGCTACCGGGGAAACCGCAATGGTATCTATCTGTATCACGTTACCGACGAGCGGCTGGCCGGCATTACAGAGGTGACTGCCGCCCATGAAATGTTGCATCAGGCATACGACCGTTTATCGGCATCGGAGCGCACGCACGTTAATGCTATGTTGCAGGCTTACTATAAGACGCTGACTGATAAGAACGTTGCCGATAAACTGGCTTCGTACAAGAAAATCGAGCCGGATCAGATGAGTAACGAAATGCACTCTATTTTCGGCACCGAAGTGGCTCACCTGCCAGCCGATCTGGAAGCATACTATCAGCGCTATTTCACGGACCGTGATAAGGTAGTAGGCTATCGCGACAAATATGTTTCCGCTTTTTCGCAGCGCCAACAACAGATCGACGACTACGACAAGCAGCGCGACGAGCTGAAGCTGAAGATAGATCAGGCTCAAAACGACCTTGACACCTGGGAGGCAAAGCTAAAGGCGCAGCGCGATCAAATGAATGCCTTGCTGGCCGCCAGCCGGATTGATCAATATAACGCCGCGGTGCCCGGCTTCAACTCGCAGGTGGCCGCCTATAAGGCGAAGGTTGCTGACACTAATGAACTCATCAATCAATACAATAGCCTTACCGATAAACGGAATGCCCTGACCGCTCAGGAACAAGAGTTGCTGAAGGCGCAGGACAGTCACGCTTCCTCGGCAAATGCTGAATAATATACTATAGTAGGAATATATGGCGAAAGAGAAGATACGCTATGTGTGTACTAATTGTGGTGAACCGTCGTTAAGCTGGGCGGGTAAATGCCCGCAGTGCGGTGCCTGGAATACGCTCCAACAGGAAGCAGTGATAGAAACGAGTCTAGGCACAGCGGTCAGCGCTGGCCGGCCGCTGCAGCCGGCTTCGGTCAGCGCACTCATCAGTAAGGACCAGACCCGCTTAGTAACCGGCATGCCTGATGTTGATACGGTGCTGGGCGGCGGCGTGGTGACCGGTAGTGTGAATTTGATTGCCGGCCAACCAGGCATCGGCAAAAGCACCTTACTATTACAGCTGGCCGACAGCGTATCAAAGAAGCATCGGGTACTGTACGTGAGCGGTGAAGAATCAGGTCATCAGATTGGGCTGCGTGCCGAGCGCTTAGGGGTGTCAGGCAAGCAATTGCAGCTGGCTACCAGCACCGTTACCGAAGATATTGCCGCTTCGGTTGCATCGAAAGATTACGACCTGGTGATTGTGGACTCTATACAAACAATTGCCGCCACAGCGATTTCATCAGCTGCTGGCAGCGTATCGCAGATTACCAATAGCGCCCATCTGCTTATCCAGGCGGCCAAACAGTCTGCCACAGCGGTGATACTAGTGGGGCACGTTACCAAAGAGGGTGCTATCGCCGGACCGAAAGTGCTGGAACACGTTGTAGACGTCGTTTTGCAGTTGGAGGGTGACCGGTATGGCGGCTTTAAAATACTCCGAGCCACCAAGAACCGCTTTGGTCCGACAACTGAGGCGGGCATATTTGAAATGGAGGGCCAGGGCCTGCAGCCGGTGTCTAATCCATCGGCGGCACTATTGGCAGAGCGGCAGGTAAGCGACGGCTCGATCGTGCTGGCAACGCTGGAGGGTACACGCCCGTTGCTGGTAGAAGTACAGGCACTTGTAAATAAGACCAGTTACGGGTATCCTAAGCGGGCAGCAAGCGGCATTGACCTTAACCGGGTAAACCTATTGGTTGCGATGTTGGAGCGCCGCACAAAACTATCACTCGCCGACCAAGACATTTATGTTAATATCGTCGGCGGCATGCGCATTACCGAACCGGCTGCTGATTTGGCCGTTTGTATGGCCATCGGCTCCGCTGCGAAGGGCCTGCAGCTAAAAGCAAATGCCGTAGTGTTTGGCGAAGTAGGACTGTCCGGCGAAATCCGGCACGTTCCTTTTATAGAAAAGCGTATCGCTGAGGCGAAAAAACTCGGCTTTGAAGCGGCAATCGGGCCGCAGCAAAAGAGCGGCAAGAAATTGTCATTCTTGCGAGGAGTGCCAGATGTCCGTGCTGCACTTAACCAATTCCTAGAAAAGGATTAGATACCACACATGAGTACGTTTGAAGGAGAGGGCGATGGCTCTCATTTTGAAGATTGGGATATAAGCGAACTGTTGCCCGGGCTACCAGGCGCCGATCCTATGCGCGACAGCGGAATTTTACCTCCGGATGTGCCCGCAACGCCCGAGGCGGTTAATCCGGCTGACGAATCGGTACCGCCCGCCGAGACGCTTGCCCGTGCAATCCAGGCGGATATTAGGGCGGCCATAGCTGAAGCATACGAAGATTTTAGGGCACCTGCTGGTGTTGATTATAAGTACCAGGAGCCAACGGTGTTATTGCCTATATCTGCGGACATGGCCGAAGCGGCCGCATCGGCGGGCGACACCCAGGAGGTGGAGCGCCATCTAGCAGCATATGATAGCTTATCCGCGCCGGCTGGATCTTTTGATGAACTGCAAGACCATACTCGTATACTGTACGCTGGTGCGATGGCGGACAACGCGCGCTGCATTGATGAGCTTCATCATATACTTGATAGGCAACGTGAGCATTACGAGTTTGATTTGACACGCTACGAGGCTCATGGGCAGCCAGAGCCGCCGGAAGCGTTACCTGATGCTCTCCGGGCAATACTGCGCGCTAGCGATGAGCGGGGTATACCCGCAGATGTTTGGAAGCAGCGGGTTGCCATAAATGAGAATCATTTATGGGAGATCGAAGCGGCGCATTTGGCAATGCGCGCTGCTGATACCGACCCCGATCATCCAGAAGCCCAAGCTGCACTCGATGCGCATATATCCACGCTGACGTATATGGAATCGAACGAGGCGCAGAACTCGTTTGTGATACGGGTTGGGCAGAGCGCGCTTGCACAGGCAACCGATCCCACGGTCCGTCATTGGGTTTTAGACCGGCTTGAGGATGCGTTTGACGCAGATTCAACTCCGCTGACATCTATTAACCTAGACCGGCTTGTTGACCTTGGAACGTATATCACTGAGGATGTGCAGCTTGCTACTCCCGAACGGGTGGCATTTTTTGAACAGAGGATACCCCGTGCGCTGGCACAGGGCCGCGAAATGGGCATCATCAGTCCTGAAGCGGCCGTTGCTATGCAAGGACAATGGAATATTGCTTTGGCGGCACTCCGTATCTCCGAAGTTGGCCCGGAGGGTGTTATCGCGTCAATCAACCAACAGACCGTAGACACCATAGCGACGATGACTGAAGCCGGCGATGACATAAGCACCATGCGATATTGGGAGCGTGATAATCTTCTGGGGTACTTTGTGGGGAAGGCTGCTGCCGAAGGCGACTTTGACAATGCCGTAGCCTATCTTAACAATATGAGTGCTGACGATGCCCGCCAAGGCGGCCTGCAAGACCTTTTATGGTTCGTGCGGACACCAGAAGAAGTGGCTGCGGTACGAAATGGCGTCGACCCATTGGCACGTGCCGTGGATCCGTTGCTGAACCGGCTCTTTGAGCGCGCCGATATATTGGTGGGCGGGGATGTACACGCTATAACAGCAGAAGCAGAAAGCTGCGCACGCGGAATGAGCACACTAGAAGCTGAGCAGGAGGTAGATGCAGAGCGGCAGTTTATCGACGCCGCATTCCAAAAGATTTCGCAATTAGACGCCGAATCCCAGCTTGAGGGCCGTACGATGGAGCCGTGGATGCCGGGCTTTGCCCGTGCCGTGTTAGCAGCATTTCGGGAGACTGCCGTTACCTACAAAGAGTGCGCTTTCCTGTCTAAGGAACTGATTGCTGCCGGTGATCCGGATGAGCCCGAAAAAGCACGTGCGCATATTATCGCTTCGGAATCCGGCATTGAAGCTCGCCTTGAGGCGCTTTGGGAGCTATCTAAGGACATACTGAAACAGGCCCGTTAGCAGCCCGCGTATGATATCATGCGAATTTTAGAGAAAGAGAGAACAGTATGATGGATGAAGGGGGTGATACCACACCTCATTTTGAGGACTGGGAACGCCAATTCGCGGAGATGGATGTAACCAGCCGCCCGCTGCCCGACGCAGGATTTATACATATGGATGGTGACATACCGCCAGCGGAAGCTGCTCCTATGAACGAACCGGCAGATGCGATCGAGGAACTTGCCGGCTCGATTAGGACAGAGATTAGGTCGGCTATCACCGCAGCGTACGAGGACTATAAAACAGCCGGTGATGCATGTACCTATCAATCACCCGAAGCATTACTGACGGTATCTGCTGATATGGCCGAAGCTGCTGCTGCGGCTGGCGATGTAGCGGAAGTAAACAGACACGTAGACGCTTACCTGGGTGTATCGGCATCGCTGGGAGATCATGACAAGGAGCAACGTGCCCGCCTGTTGTACGCTGGAACAACGGTGGGTAATGAGCAAGCATTCGGCCAACTCCAAGCCTTGTTGGACGTTGAAAAGGAGGTGTATAAGAGTACTTTGGAGCATTGTGTTACCGGACAACAGGCAACGGCGCCGGCGGCACTGCAGTCGGCGCTCCACGCCATACTACGAGCCAGCGACGAACGGGACTTGCCGGCAGACGCCTGGAAGCAGCATGCTGCAGTTGACGCGTACCATGCATGGGAGATTAATGCCGACCATTTATTGATGCGTGTGGTAGATGCGGAACCGGGCCGGTCGGCAGAGGCCCAAGCCGCACTTGACCGCCATATAGCAGGCCTGACTGAATTGGAAGCAACTGAGGAGAATGACCGATTTATCGCACGTGTCGTACCGGATATGTTCGCAAGAACCACAGACTCTGCACTCCGGGAGCAGCTTGTAGATCGGTTTAAGGTGGCACATGACTCTAGGTCTGTCTGGCTCACTACGAATACTATTTCTCGGATGGTTGGCTTGGGCGTTGCAGTAACCGAAGAACCAAAGCTCGCCACACCGGAACGGGTAGCCTATTTTGAAGAGACCATAGCGGATATTCTTACACAGTGCGGCGATGAGGACGTCCTTGACGCAACGGCTGCTGCTATCGTGGCGGCGCATTGGAATATGGCATTGAGCAGACTATGCAATCCTGCAACCGACCCAGCCGCCATTATATCCGCAATCGACGCACAGATCGCTGATATCACTGCAGCAGCGGCCGACAACACGCGGCACATTAGTGTGCGTGATCAGGTGCGTGATAGGTTTCTGGGCGACTTCGCTCAAAAGGCGGCCCAGCAGGGCGCATATGGAGATGCGGCAGTCTACTTGAATAACGTTGGCAGCTCGCAAGAGCGCCGATACTACATAGAAAAGCTTTTGCGAATGGCCGAGACAGTGGAGCAGATGCAAACAATGGCTGAAAGGATTGATCCGCTCGCGTCACAAGTGGATCCGTATCTGCAGCGGCTCTTTGATAATGAGCGTAGATTACTGAGAGGTAGCGCGCCTGAACTCTTGTTCAGGGCGCTGGATTGTACTCGTTCTCGTAATAGGCCGGCGTTTGCGGACGGTTGGGCGTCTGAATTGCGGTTTATTGGTGATGCTCTGGATAGAATTGCTCAACTGGACAATAGCGTAAACGAGGAGCCGGAGATGTCATCAACCACACAAGCGGTATTGGCAAGCCTACGGGATGAAGAACATGCGCCCTACGGTGATTGGATTGCTATCTCGAGAAGATTAATTGCCACCGGTGATCCGTACGAGCCAGCACGTGCGTATAGGAGTATTAGCCAGCAGACAAGTATACCGGAAGTCCGTATTGTTAGGCAATGGCAATTGTTACAGGATATAATAAAGAGCAAGGAAGGAAAGTAGCAAGAATCAAAAATGTTTTTTAATCTTATAGAAGTGGTAATGCTGGGCGGTATCGGGTGGATGGTATACAACCAGAGTGGCGGCGGGCTGAAAATGTTTCACAAAAGCCGTAATCTTATCCTCGATAGCTGTGCGCTCATTGATGGCCGTATTGTGGAGATCGTGCGCGCCGGGTTTGTGGCTGATGAGCTAGTTATCCCACAGTTCATACTTAACGAGCTGCAATTATTGGCCGACGGCAATGATTCTCATAAGCGTGAGCGGGCCCGCTACGGCCTCGATATTGCCCACGAACTGCAAGACAGCGCGCCGATGCGCGTAACAATAGACCGTACAGTATTCCCGGGCATCAGTACCACCGACGACAAGCTGGTGGCACTTGCTAAAAAGATGAAAGCGCAATTATATACTACCGATTATAACCTGTCGAAGGTGGCTGCGGTGGAGGGTGTGAAGGTGCTGAACGTGAACGAGCTGGCGCAGGCGCTGCGGCCTATAACGTTGCCAGGCGAGACGCTGAACATCAAGATCATCCAAAAGGGCAGCAACCGCGACCAGGGTGTGGGGTATTTAGAAGACGGTACAATGA
>JARIHB010000030.1 GCA_029288515.1 Candidatus Saccharimonadota bacterium
AAGTACCTAGAAGCCTTAAAGGACCGACTGATAGAAAAAGAGACAGTTGAAGCTGATGAAGTAAAGGAATTGTTTAAAGGCAGCAGCATGCCCAAGACGGCTGCACTGTACTAGACTTGAGGCTCGCTGAAGCGACCGCTACATATTGTGCCCGGAAGACCTACTTTATAGTAGGTCTTCCTTCGTTCAGTAAGCTATACTGTAAGGCAGCTATAACAGATCTAGACACGCTCATGCAGGAAAAGGAACTCACGCACACTACACCCCCAAAGCTCAAAAAGCGCATACCGCTGTCTAACGTTGCCCTGCTCCTGATTGCCGCTGCGCTTATCAGCCAGATCCTAGGCTTCTTACGTACAAAATTGGTGAATGCCAACTTTACGGCCCACGGCCCAGAGAGTACGGGGGCGTACTTTGCCGCCTTTAACATCCCTGACTTTTTCTTCTTCACTTTGAGTGCCGGCGTGCTGGGCGTGGCGTTTATCCCGGTGCTTACCGATCGTATGCAAAGGGGCGATCGCAAGGGTATGTGGGAGCTATGTGCGAGTCTGCTCAACCTGCTGAGTATCATTATGCTGGTAGTGGCGGTGATTATATTCGTATTTGCCCGCCCGTTGATCCATCATTTGGTGGGGCCAAAGCTGGACCCGGTGCAGCTGGATAACGCCGTGGTTATTATGCGGTTCCTGGCGCTGAACCCACTCTTTTTTACGGTAGCCGGCATCCTTACCAGTGTGCAACAAACCATGGGCCGGTTTTTCTTTTACGCCATCGCACCGCTGTTTTATAACCTGGCTATCATTGCCAGTATTTACATCTTCCGGGGTACGGAATTCGGGCTGAAAGGTCTGGGGCTGGGCGCCTTTGTGGGCGGCGTGCTGCAGCTGTTTGTGGTGTGCTTTGGACTCATCGGCACGCGCTTTACCTGGCGGCCAAAAATTATGTGGCGCAGCAGCGACTTCCGCATGATCCTCAAACAACTGCCGCCGCGGGCGCTCGACCAGGGTATGGACCAGGTGCAGGGTATTGTAGAGACGAACTTTGCCTCGCGCCTGGGTACCGAAAATATTGCCTACTACAACAATGCCCTTACGCTGCAATCCGCACCTACTCTGCTGATCGGCACGGCCATCTCGACGGCGGCTTTCCCGCGGCTGGCGGCGCGTATCAGCCAGGGCCGGCCGGACTTGTTCCGCCGCGATTACCTGCGCATTCTGCGGTTCATGATCTGGCTGACTATTCCGGTAGTGATTGTGTCCTACTTCGCCCGGGGTTACCTGGCACGCCTGATTTTCGCCAAAGATTCATCGGAAATCGCCTTGATATTCGGCTACCTGACCATGGCCATATTTTTCCGTACCATCTATACCATTATTTCGCGCTGGTTCTACGCCCGCAAAGATACGCGCACGCCGCTGCTCGTATCCGTATTCACTATTGTCTTAAACATCGTCCTGGCTGCGCTGCTGGCACGGCACTCGTCATACGGCATTGCCGGTTTGGCGCTGTCTATGTCACTGGCGTCTGCCGCTGAAGTAGTAGTATTAAGCACGATTATGGTCATCCGCGACCGCGGTCTGCTGAATGAGACATTCTGGGGCGGCATATGGCGTATTGTGTCGGTAGGCGGCTTTAGCCTGATGGCCGCTTATCTGGCCGTGTCGCTCTTCCCGCTGTCGCGCGGTGACCTGGGCATCACGCTGGGCATCAAGCTGGCAACAATTGCGGGCTTTACTTTTGTGACACACATTCTTATATCCGGGTTGTTCGGCCTTGACGAAGCCCGGCCGGTGTTCGTCTGGCTGAAGAAGATCATGCTGCGGCCGATCCGCGGCGCGTTTACACCGCAGTAACACCGGCATTTATCGTAAAATGATATACTATACCTGTAATCCGCCCACACCGGGTCGTACATTCTAGGCCGCGTAAGGAGGAATGCTATGCGCACATCCGATGGTAACCATGACGTAAACGTAACGTTTAAAAGGGCGTCGCTGATAGTGGCGGTTTCGCTGGGGTTGGGTGTTCTTTTTAACATTTTGTTTTTTGATAAGGCGCTGGGTATTTCGATGCCCATCTTTACACTGGTGGGGCTGGGCAGCCTATGGGCGCTGTCCCGGCGCTACAATGCAGCAATCCCCAAGCCGGCTATGCTGATGGCTATACCGCTGCTATTCTTCAGTACTATGGTATTCGTGCGGGCCAGCGGATTCATTACGTTTTTGAACGTCATTGTCAGCCTGTACCTGGCCGCCCTGATGCTGCATATGGTGTACCGGCCTCGTCTGCGCCAGTATGTGCTGCGCGACTATTTGGGATTACCGATTATCCAGTTAGTGTCGTATCTGAAGGGTGCACGGCGTACGGTTGGCGAAGTAGTGGGCATGCGCCAGTTTGTGCGCAAGCACGAGCGGTTCCCGCAGGTGGTGCGGGGCATCGCTCTTGCTGTGCCATTACTGCTGCTGTTTACGGCGCTGTTCGCCTCAGCCGACCTGGTGTTCCGGCGCTATGTAGATGACGTCTTCAGCCTGCACATCGACGGCGAGCTGGTGTGGCGGTTGGTTATTATTGCGGTAGTAGCATTCGTGGGGAGCGGGGTGTTTACCTATCTGTTACGTAAGCCGGACATGCAACTAGCCGAGAGCAATAACGAAGAGGGCGGCAGCCTGAAGCTGGGGCACGTTGAAACGACTATTCTGTTTGGCTCGCTGAATGGGCTGTTCGCACTGTTTATAGGTGTGCAGCTGGCC
>JARIHB010000026.1 GCA_029288515.1 Candidatus Saccharimonadota bacterium
CCCGAAAGCTAAAGAGTTCTACGCTACGCTGAACAAGGCAAACACCTACGCCATCATCTGGCGCCTGCAAACCGCCAAAAAGCCCGAAACGCGGGCGAGCCGGCTGGCTAAGATTATTGCGATGCTGGAGAAGGGGGAGAGGCTTCATTAGGAGAGGCTATAATTGGTGGGTTTGAGTTTTGTTTCTCCTGTCATGAAATTATATTTTTGTCAAACCGCACCGTGAGGTGCGTTTTGCACTTGGCAACCATATATCAAACCTGCCAGATCTTTGTAGCGAACTCTTTGATCGGTGATTCATCGCCTAACATCTCAAGTTTTAAAAACTCATTACATTCAACGAATTTTGATTTGAATTTCTTCTCAAGTTTAAACTGGTGGTCTGATAGCTCGCCTCGATAGTACAACATCAGCGTCGGATAATTATTAGGATGTTCGCCAAGTGCCATTGCTATGAGTTCACCTTCAAATCTTACCAACACAACTCCAAGCTCTTCTTGAATTTCACGTTTTGCCGTTTGCTCTATGGTCTCACCGTGATCGAGACCGCCGCCCGGAATTTCCCAGGTGTCGTTGGTCGTGTCCTGAACAACAAGCAGTCTATCCTCCTGGTCCTTTACAAGCACTTTTATAGAGATACGGTAAAACGCATCTGGAATTTCCCATTCGCGTCCGTCTCTGGTAATTTTTCTCAATTTCATAATTACAGTATATCCCTTTCATCAGAAGCTTCGTTCTGACTAAGAAGTTTGCGGATTTCCTGAATATCCAACTCATTCAATTCCTCATCAGAAGCTTGACTCCAGCCTGCCGATACCTATACACGCAAAAACCCTACAATTCCTCGCCTCTTTTCATATGCGTGTAAGAGAATGGCCCGCTGTAAATCACTTGCATTTCCGACGAGCATACCGCAAGATTATCCCGCAACCATAAGGATACAGTGATAGGATAATCGTATGGATGAAGGTGTTATCGCCGACTTAAAACAGTTTATCGCGGGAGCTATTACGCAGCAGACCTGGGATATTAGGCACGATATTCAGCAGTTGGGTAAAAGAATGGACGGCGTAGAGACCAAGTTAGGCGGTCTGGAAACTCGGATGGGCGGCTTGGAGAACCGGATGGACGGTCTGGAGAACCGGATGGGTGGCCTAGAAGACCGAATGGGTGGCTTGGAAACTCGAATGAGCAACCTGGAAACCCGAACGGGCAACCTGGAAATGAAAGTGGATGATGGGTTCTCCGGTATCGCTGAGATTCTGGAAGATATGAACACCCATAATAGTATAGTAGAACAGCAAGTAAAAGATCATAGCCAGCGTATTATGCGTTTAGAGAAGAGCCCCGCGTAGCCTGTACGGTAAGGATTGCGCCAGAGTGAAACTCTAGTACAATAAGCGTAGAACATGCTAATGCTTTAAAAGGGGATCTATACATGGCAAAGACACGGGTAGCTATTAACGGGTTCGGCCGTATTGGCCGCAATGCCTTTAAAATTGCCTTTGACCGGGACGACCTGGAAATTGTGGCGATTAACGACTTAACCGATACTAAAACGTTGGCTCATTTGCTAAAACACGACAGTAACTACGGCGCCTACCAGCACGACGTTGGCTTTGATGGCCAGAATATTTTTGTGAACGGTGCAGCCGTTAAGGTGTTAGCAGAAAAAGATCCGGCCAAGCTGCCATGGAAGCAACTAAACGTTGATATCGTTATCGAGTCGACTGGTTTCTTTGTGGACCCGGCCAAGGCCAAGGCGCACATCGACGCTGGCGCCAAGAAAGTGGTTATCAGCGCGCCTGCCAAAGGTGAAGGCGCGAACACTATCGTGTTGGGGGTAAACGAGGACCAGCTGGAAGGTTCGGGCGAAATTATCAGCAATGCCAGCTGTACTACTAACTGTATTACACCAGTTGCGGCCGTTATAGAGAGCCACTTCGGCATCGAAAAGGCCATGATGACTACCGTGCACAGTTACACTGCCAGCCAGCGGCTGCAGGACGCGCCGGCCAAAGACTTGCGCGAAGCCCGCAACGCGGCCGAAAACATTGTGCCCACCACCACCGGCGCATCTATCGCGGCCGGCCAGGCCTTGCCGGCGCTACAGGGTATATTCGGCGGCATGAGCGTGCGCGTTCCCACCCCTGTTGTGTCGCTGAGCGATTTTGTGATTATTACTAAGCGTAATGTTACAGTCGAAGAAGTAAACGAGGTATTCAAGAAAGCCGCCGAAGAGCCGTATTATCAGGGCATCCTGGCAGTTACCGAAGAAGAGTTAGTGAGCAGCGATTTTATCGGCAACAGCCACTCGGCAATTGTCGATCTGAAACTGACTGCCGTTGTCGGCGGTAATATGTTGAAGGTAGTAGCCTGGTACGACAACGAATGGGGCTACAGCAACCGTCTGGTGGAGGAAGTTGCCGACCTTGGCCGCGTACTGCACAAATAGCAAATAAATCGACACCTTTTACACTGGTAAAATTGCACAAAATGCGATAATATTGGGTAAAAGGTGTTTTGCTATGATAACTAAAATACTTACCCTGGTTATTTTCGGTTTGGCCGCGGTAGTAGGCGTGTGGGATCTGCTGCAAATTCAGGCATTCGATAACGCCCTAATACAGTTCGCGACTGCCGGTGTAGTGCCTGGGACGCATGTTGCGCTGAGCCCCGGCCAGATGTTTGTAGTGCTGAGTTGCATCTTGTTGCTGGTGATTTGTTTGCTATTCCATAGAGGCATAGCACGTGATGTACGCGGACTGCACACTTTACTTTCTCAGCCGGTTCGTCGGCCGCACAAAAAGCCTGTAGCACCCGAAGCAGCGTCTGAAGCGCTGCAGCATGCTCCTCGCGTCACTGAGGGCAACGAAGTAGTTATAGTAACGACTATTCCAGGCACTCCCGGCCTGGTAAGCCAGGCGGTGCGGTATGTGCGCCCGCGCCTGCTGCCGGCGTTACGGTACGCAGGCCGGCACGTAGCGCGCGCCATAATTGTATGCGACCGTGAGAGCCGTGTGTGGGCGGTTGCGGCCTGGCGGGCTGCGGAACCACGGATTCGGGCCTGGGATGCGGCAATTGAACGCTGGGTAAAACAGCGCACAGCAATTGCGCGGCCGTTGGAAGCGGCCGGCCGTGATTATGCGGCAGCACGGTCATATATTGAGGGCTGGCGGACCAAGAGCCGCCGAGCCGTTGAAAAGTAGCCCCTAAAAGAGCTATAGTTATAATCACCATGCAAGTGTTTATTGGTGCAGACCACAATGGTTTTGCTATGAAACAGGAGTTGATAGAAGAGCTTACCCGCGCGGGGTACGCTGTAATTGACGAAGGCGACGAGCAGTTGCACCCTGATGACGACTTTCCGCAGTTTGCCGCCCGTACGGTGCTGGCAATGCGTGCCAGCAAAGAAAAAGACAGCCGCGGCATACTCATTTGCGGGTCCGGGCAGGGTATGTGCATGGCCGCAAATCGCTATAAAGGCATTCGTGCCAGCATTGTGTGGACTGAGGAAGAAGCACGGGCTGGCCGCAATGACGACGACAGTAACGTGCTGTGCATACCTGCCCGTTATATGGACACCCGCAAGGCATTGCAACTGATTGAAGTATGGCTTGCCACGCCATTTGCAGGTGCGGCGCGTTTCAAGCGGCGTATTCAGGAGTTGGACCGGCTCGGATGAAGTTCCTGATCCGGCAAACCTATACAACGGCAAGTTTGGTGGCAATGGTACCTGCTGCCGTGTGGGCTGTCAGCTGGTATGGCGGCGGCGACATCGTACACGTCATTGGTCGCTTCCCGTACGTTTACCTCTTTGTGTGTCAGTTGATGATCGTGCCACGTTACGTAGCCGCAGCGTGGGGCACATTGTGGTTGGCTGAACGCTACAAAAAGCAATTTGTGCTTGCTGCTGGCATAATTGGCTTTACGGCGGTTGGGCTGATATTAGACTTGTGCCTTACGTATCATTTTGCCCGGGCTATAGCTGATCCTCCTCCCGGCAACCATGCCTTGGTATTACCTTTGCTGGCGCTGTTCTATGGGCTGGCAGTGATGCTAGCCGGTGCAGCGGCCGGTGGCTTTGGCTGGCAGTACGCCCAGCGATATATAAAGCGCCAGGGTTAGGCGTTCCGTTTGCCAGCCATAAGCGCTATACTTTTAAAGAAGTATGGCAGCGACTATTTGTCCCACTGTTCTGGCAAGCACCACCGAAGAATACCAGCACCAAATGGAGCGTCTGGCTCAGTTTGCTATTCGTGTGCATATCGATCTGGCTGATGGCGTATTTGCACCCACCAAAACTATTGCCATCGACGACGTGTGGTGGCCGGGCGGCATGCGTGCCGATCTGCATGTGATGTATAAAGAGCCGTTCAAGCATGCATCCTTGTTGCTTGATTTGCAGCCGCAGCTGATTATCGT
>JARIHB010000070.1 GCA_029288515.1 Candidatus Saccharimonadota bacterium
CAAAGACGACGAGACGCTCATCGGCATGCCAAAACCGTATTTAGTGCCATCGTATGCCGAAGGCCACGAGTTCGATTACAACGAATTATATTACTGGGATAGTTACTTTATGATTCAGGGCCTGCTGGACGACGAGCATAAAGAGCTGGTATGCGGTATTCTGGAAGATTTTGTACATGTTTTTAACCGTTTCAAACTTATTCCGAACGGTTCACGGCTGTATTATGTAAGCCGCACGCAGCCACCGCTCTTAACCAGTTTTATTTTTGACCTCTATGATACCTACAGTATGACTCATGAGTGGCTGCGAAAGCATATCGAAGTGGCCAAGCAGGAATACGAACTGGTGTGGATGGGTACCCGCAAGCCGAATGCCCGCCTGGTGTACCAGGGATTAAGCCGGTATTACGATTTTAACTATTTGCACGACCTGGCCGAAGCTGAAAGCGGCTGGGATATGACGCCGCGCTTTAACCGCAAAGCGCTCAACTATCTGCCGGTCGATTTAAACGCGCTGTTATACAAATATGAGACCGATTTCGCACGAGCCGCCCAAATTCTTGGCGACGAGGAAGAAATACACAAATGGGAAAAGGTAGCCAAGAAGCGCAAGGAAACCATGAAGCGGCTGATGTGGGATGCCGGCCGCGGTGTATATTATGACTACAATTATGTAAAAGAGCGACGGGGTAGTGTCACTTCGTTGGCGACATACTTTCCGATGTGGGTCGGTATGGTTGACGATAAGCAGGCCAGAGCGTTGGCAAAAGCATTAAAGCGCTTCGAAAAGCAGGGCGGCGTGTCTACAACCGATGCATATGCCTTGAGCCAGCGGGTGCCAGGGGCTTTGCCTATGCAATGGGCCTACCCCAACGGCTGGGCGCCGCTACACTTCATCGTCGTTAAGGCCCTTAAACGTTATGGATACGACGAGGACGCTGAGCGCATAGCTATGAAATGGATGTCTACCAACCTCAAATGGTTTAAGGATCACGGCATATTCCTTGAAAAATACAATGTGGTTGAGCCGGATAAGCCCCCGGCTCCTGGCGTATACCCTAGCCAGACCGGCTTCGGGTGGACAAATGCCGTGTTCGAGGCATTGGCTCGTGAATATATTGACACCAAAGACGACGAATAGTCTGTGCCAGGCTCGTTCTGTATGCCAAGCGGTTTATAAAAACGGTGGACAGCCAGCCGCAGTGCGCTACACTCGTAAGTATGCATGAGCTTATTGTTGACCTGCATATCCATTCGCATTACAGCCGCGCAACGTCGAAAAACTGCGATTTTGAGGGCTTATACCGCTGGGGAAAGCTGAAGGGCATTAACATCATCGGCACCGGCGATTGCACGCACCCAGCCTGGTTTGCCGAAATGCGTGATAGGCTGGAACCGGCCGAACCCGGACTGTTTAAACTCAAAGACGAGTTTGCTGATCCAATTGACGCCAGTTTGCCGCCAAGCGTGCGCAACGCGTTTATTCGTTTTGTGCCCAGCGTGGAAATTGCCAGTATATACAGCAAAGGCGGCAAGGTGCGTAAGCTGCACCAGCTGATTATCTTACCTTCTATGGAAGCGGTCAGCGAGCTGAACGCTCGGCTGGAGCGGATCGGCAATCTGAAAGCCGATGGCCGGCCGATACTTGGCATCGATTCAAAAGAGCTACTGCGCCACGCTTTAGAAGTGGACAGCCGTGCACTGTACATACCGGCTCATATTTGGACGCCGTGGTTTGGTATGTTTGGCAGCAAGTCGGGCTTTGATTCGATAGCTGAAGCGTATGAAGAACTGGCGCCGGAGATTGTAGCAATCGAAACGGGACTCAGCAGCGACCCGGCTATGAACCGCCGGGTAGCTGACCTGGACAGTGTAACTATTACCAGCCACTCCGATGCGCACTCACCCCAAAAGCTGGGCCGCGAGGCGACCGTAGTACAGTGTGATACGAACTACGAATCCATTATCGGGGCCATAAAATCAAACGACGAACGTATGGTGGGGACAATCGAGTTCTTCCCGGAAGAAGGCAAGTATCACTCCGACGGCCACCGGGCATGCAACGTGCGGTTTACGCCGGCCGAAACAGCAGCGCATAAGGGCATCTGTCCGGTGTGCGGCAAGCCGCTGGTAGTTGGTGTGCTTAACCGGCTGGATACAGTGGCGGCGCAGTATCCCGGGCACGCTCCGCGGGATACTAAACAAGTTGAGTATATTATTCCGCTGTCTGAAATTATTGCCGAACTGAACGGCACCAAAAGTACGGCCGGCAAAGCCGTAACCGAAGCGTACCATCGGGCAATTAGCCTGCTAGGCGACGAGTTTAGCATATTACGCAGCGTGCCGGTTGCTGCTATTGAAACCGCCGGATTGCCTCTGCTGGCCTTAGCTATTGAGCGCATGCGCACCGGCCAAGTGTTGCGCGATCCGGGCTACGATGGCATATACGGTACGATCAAAGTGTTTAAAGATGCTGCCGAACGACAGGCGACAGCAAATCAGATGTCGTTGCTATAAGCATATATGCAGGGGATCGACGACCTTAATGAGGCGCAGCATGCCGCAGTAACCGCTGGTGACGGTCCGCTGTTAATTGTTGCCGGGCCGGGCACCGGAAAAACCAAAACGCTAACGATGCGTATTGCCTACCTGGTAACCACCGGCCGGGTGCAGCCGGAGCAGGTGCTGGCGTTGACGTTTACTAAAAAAGCCGCCGAAGAAATGCAGTCACGCATACAGGCGCTATTAGGCAAAACAGGGCGCTCAACGCCACAAATCTCTACCTTTCACGCCCTATGCAACACGCTGCTTGGCGGCGATCTGATGTTTGTATCTGAAGCTGAACGCTTGCGGATTATACGTGCGCTGCCCCGGCCGGCGGCATTGAAGGGTGTAGCGGTGCGTGAACTGGCCCTGTGTATATCACGCTACAAGAATCAAGCTGACAATGACCCGGTGCTCGCCACTATCACAGCTGCGTACAACGAGGCGCTGGCCCGGCAAGGTATAGCCGATTTTGACGATTTGCTGGTACGCGCCAGACAATTATTGGAAACGGATGCCGCAACACGGCAGGCAGTACAGGACAAGTATCGTTACGTGCTGGTTGACGAATTCCAGGATACAAACATGCTACAGTACCAGCTGTTACGGTTATTGCTTGGCGATGCCAATGTGTACGTTATCGGTGATCCCAACCAGTCTATATATGGCTTTCGGGGTGCAAGCGGCGGGATATTTGACCAATTTCGTGCCGATTACCCGGATCATACTGCTATTACGCTCGAAGTGAACTATCGGTCAGCGCCGCAGATAGTGGCGGCGGGGAATGCTATTTTCCCGCACAGTCCGCAGCTCCACGCTCATAGACAGGCAAGCGGCACAGCGCAGGCAGTAGAGGTATTAAATGAATACTCGGAAGCAAATTGGGTGATTGATACTATCCACCGGGAAGTTGGCGGCGGTGATTTTATGCGTGTGGTTAGTGACAACCAGCGCGCCGACGAGCGGACGTTACGTGATTTTGCTGTACTCTATCGCAATCGTTCTGCTGCGCAGACGTTTCAAAAAGCGTTGGCTCATTCCGGGCTGCCATACCAGGTGGTTGGCGAGGGCTCGCCCTATGACCAGCCGTACGTACAGCAACTGGTGGCGGTACTGCGCGCCGTGGCATGTAACGTAGCTCCGGATGATATAGAAGCGAACGTCTGGCGAGTGCTGCGGGAGCGTGTCGCCAAGGCTGGCGTACGAAAACCGGAGGCCATTGCCGGTGAAGCTGCCGCGGCATTAGGCATCGATACACCGGAGGCACGCCATTTTATCGGGACGCTCGTCCGTTTTGATACACCAGCCGCAGCGGTCGCGTATATTGATGCTATTGCTGCTCAGGATTTTTACGATCCGGCCGCAGATGCCGTAACACTGCTGACAATCCATGCCAGCAAAGGGTTGGAATTTCCGTATATCTTTTTGTTGGCGGCCGAAGAGGATATCTTGCCGTATCGTGCTGCCAATATAGATGAGGAGCGTCGTTTATTTTATGTGGCAGCCACCCGGGCGCGGGACAGCCTGCATATCGTGCACGCCCGGCGTCGGAGCGGCGAACTGGCAACGCGTTCTCGCTTTGTACAGGAACTGCCCGAACAGGCAGTGCCCCGTGTGACTGATCCGCAGCTGGCCACCGACCAGCGCCGGGCAGTAAAGCGAGCGGCAAAACGCAGTCAGCAGAGCTTGTTCTGAACGTGTATACTAAAGGTGTAACCGAGAAGGGACTATATGGAAGCATTTAGCGGACTGACGATATTTATCTTATTTATCATACTGTGCGTGATCATTTCGGGCATCAAGGTCATCAAGCAATACGAGCGTGGCGTTATTTTAACGCTCGGCCGCTACACCGGCATGCGCCAGCCAGGGCTGCGCGTGGTAATTCCGATATTGCAGCAAATCACCAAGGTAGACGTGCGCTCCACGCCGGTCGACGTGCCCAGCCAGGAAGTAATTACCAAAGACAACGTTACCATCAAGGTAGATGCCGTGGTTTATTTCCGTGTCGTAGATGCTTCCAAGGCCGTGCTGGAAACAAATAATTATGTATACGCCACCTCACAGTTCGCCCAAGCTGCATTGCGCGATGTAGTAGGCAACGTGGAACTCGACGGCGTGCTAAGCCAACGTGAGGAAATCAGTCAGAACATCAAGCGCATCGTAGACGCCGAAACTGACAAATGGGGCATTGACGTTGAAAACGTAAAAATCCAGAACATCGAATTGCCCCAGGACATGAAGCGCGCCATGGCCAAGCAGGCCGAGGCCGAACGCGAGCGGCGTGCCGTTATCATTAGCGCCGCCGCCGAAAAAGCCGCTGCTCAGGAAGTTGCCGAAGCTGCTATGATGCTGGCTAAAGTGCCAGGCGGTATGGGCATTCGTACGCTGCAGACTCTGGAAAAGATTTCGGTGGAGCCGTCACAGAAGACGCTCTTTGTGCTGCCGGCTGATCTAGCTGACGCTTTTAAAGCATTTACGAAGTAGAGCAGCAAGGGGCGGCAGGCCAGGTAGCGCCGCTGCCCCTTGAGAAACCAGCCAAAATAGATTACAATAACCCCGTTACAACCACAGAGCGGCTCTTTAGCTCAGTTGGTAGAGCAGAGGCCTGAAGAGCCTTGTGTCCCCAGTTCGAGTCTGGGAGGAGCCACCAAAATCGATTGACAGAATAAAAATCCTTGGATAACCTCCAAGGATTTTTAGAATATAGAGGCATCATGAGCGTCAAGGGAAATAACTTCAATACCGAGTTCTCCTCACTGCTTAGCGAGCATACCCTGATATAATTAAGACATGAAAAAAGTGGAAGATAAGATTACTGTTGCAGAATTGTCTGAGATGGCCGAGAAGATGTATGGAAATCTTGTCAAAGGTGTCGTTGACCTTGAAAGAAATATACTCGTGGTTGATGCCGAAATGCATGCTGATGAGGAGCAGCTCCTTTTAGAAGATGAATCTCGGCAGCAAGATCTATGGGGCATAAACCTATACCCTGCAAAGTTTGGCACGGACGAATTTATTGAATTTGATTCGATGATAAATATCCGCCCCAGGCAACAGAATATGTCCAGGGGCGTAGAGAATGAAAACATTCGAAAACAAATCATTGCTCTCGTGAATGAAAGGGTGCAAGCATGATTGTTAATTACGCAGTTGATAGAAAGCGATGGTCCGAAATGGACATCTTTGATCAGATGGGTAATATCTATAGTGAAGTCGGGCGGACGTTTAAAGCAAAACAAAGCCATGATCGAGAAAAATATGAGCAGGCTTTAGCTAGAGCTATTGATCTTTTTGATGCTACGTCCGCTGCTTTAGCTGAACGACGCTCGCCTAAGCTAAAAGAGGTGCTCCGTGCTAAAGAAGAATTTCTGAGCGCCTGTGAGGCGAAAGACCAGGCTAGTGAGCGAGGTATTGACCGCTACTTTATGCAGTTTGCAGTTGCAGCCAGACTGACTCGTTAACTTGCCGTACAAGGAGACAGAATGACCAGCAAACTTCACCTTAAAGAAAATCCTACACTGGCAGACATACAGCACTATGTCGCCAACCTCGAAAAAGAACGGGGCTTCGATAAAAACACCGTATTGGAAAAATACTTGCTACTTTCCGAAGAAGTAGGCGAGCTTGCCAAGTGCATTCGCAAGACGACCAGTTCGATGCGCATAGATGCTGCGAAACAGTACAACTTTGACGCCGCTGGAGAGTTTGGAGATATTCTTATCGTGTTGTGCACTCTAGCTAATCGGCTTGATATTGATTTAGAACAAGCTTTTCGCGACAAGGAAGAGACAAACAAACAGCGCACGTGGCTATGAGTGATGTTAGCTTGCGCTCTACTAAACCCAGAAAGGTGAGCAAGGCAAGCTGCGAGCAGACAAAACGCAGAGTGACGATTGGGATCTACTGGAAGCGTTGTCCGCAGAGATTGCTCAGAGTGCTAATGCTAAAGGCCTTAAGTCAGATGATGATTTTGTGCGTGCCGTAAAAGAGATCCGTACCAATAAGCTGACCGGCCGCGGTTAGTATATGCGTTTTCTCTATGATACAAACGTCCTTGTAGCTATGCTGTCGCGCAGGGAGTCTATTCTGGCCTTCAAAAAGCTAGTAGAGCAGGATCAACTTATCCATGTATCGTCAGCGCATATACTGAGTGAAGTCGAAGCGGTGCTTACCGAAAAGTGGCTAACGCGCTGTAGATTAGCCGTTTAAGCGAGTTTGGCACTGCAATCCGCGCAGTAGCCACGGACTTCCAGCTGGTGGTTGGCGGCAACGAAGCCGTGCCTTTGGGCAAGACTGGCGATGGTGGACTCAATCTCTTTTTCTTCGGTGATAGCGACGATCTTGCCGCAATGCAAACAGCTGATGTGGTGATGGTGATGGGTCAGCACGTCGCTCAGCTCAATTTTGTACTTCCAGCCAATGTATATGCGTTGCACCAGGCCGAGTTTTTCAAACAAGCCGACGGTGCGGTAGAGGCTGGCGCGGTCGATAAGATCTTTTGAACGTTCGGTCAGTTCACGCATGGACAGCGGTTCGGTATCCCACAGCAGGCTACAAACGACCCGGCGCGGTTGTGTCAGGCTGTAGCCATTACTTTTGAGTACCTTTTGCAGTAAGCGTAGTGATTCATCGGTCATGATGCAAAATTATACCACAAATTGCGACATATTTGCAGTATTTTACATGCCTGCTTAGAATGACACTATGATTAAAAAGGCATTGGCGAGCCTTGTACTGCTGCTGATGGTAGTGGCAGGTGTGGTATTCGCGGTCAAGTATAACAGTACGGCCGGCGGCAGTAACGGCAAACTACACGTCGTTACGTCTTATTATCCCTTATACGATTTTGCTCGAAACGTCGGCAAAGACAAAGTGACGGTTAGCAACATGACTCCGGCCGGCAGCGAACCGCACGACTACGAGCCACCTGCTAAGGCTTTGGCTGATGCGCAGAAGGCCCCGGTATTTGTATATAACGGCGGTCATCTGGAGCCGTGGACGAGTGGTTTCTTACACGACTACAAACATATCGCCGTTAAGGCGAGCAGTGGCATTACTGTGCTGCCTGCCGAAGCTCAAAATAACGCCGCCGATACTGTGCAGGATCCGCACTTTTGGCTCGACCCGGTACTGGCGCAAAAGATTGTGGACGCTATTCGGGACGGTCTGAGCAAAGCCGACCCGGCCAACAAGGCCTATTACACCAAGAACGCCAGTGAGTATAAGGCGCAGCTCGCCGCACTCGATAATGAATTCCGGAGCGGTCTTAGCCGGTGCCAGCTGCGCACCATTGTTAGCTCGCACAATGCCTTTTCGTACCTGGGCAAGCGGTATAATCTTGATATAGTGTCAATCGCCGGGCTCAGCCCAGAAGAAGAACCGAGCGCCGCCAAACTGGCTGAGCTGAGCCGGCTGGTAAAAGATAAAGGGATTCGGTATGTGTTCTTTGAAAGCCTTGTGAGCCCTCGGTTGGCAGACACGATAGCTTCCGAAACAGGCGCACAAACGTTAGTATTTGACCCAATTGAAGGATTAAGCAATGCAGATCAAAAGCAAGGCAAAAATTACCTCAGCGTCCAGCGGGAAAACCTCCGCCACCTCCGGACCGCCCTGGCATGCCAATAAAGTGTTACAGCTTGATATAGATAACGTGAGCGTGAGCTACGATGCAGAGACAGTGCTCGACGCCGTATCCTGTTGCATACACAGCGGTGAGTTTATCGGGATTATCGGCCCAAATGGTGCGGGTAAAACCACGTTGTTACGTGTTGTGCTGGGGCTGCTCAAACCAACCAAAGGCAGTATTGCCCGCAAGGACGTGGTAGTGGGCTACGTGCCGCAGCGGGGTAATCTGTATAGCGGTGCGGTGCCTATCAGTGTACTCGAGGTTGTGATGCTTGGCGCTAACGGCTCAAAAGCAAAAGCCATACAGGCGCTGGCCGCCGTGCACATGCAGTCGTATGCTCATAAACGATTTACCGAACTATCTGGCGGTCAGCAGCAGCGCGTCAGTATTGCCAAAGCGCTGGCCGGTAGCGCAAATGTCCTCATTTTAGATGAACCGACCACTGGCGTGGACGAGCACAGCCAGACAGAATTCTATACTCTTTTGCGCGATCTGCACGCTAAAGGGACGACCATTATTATGGTGTCTCACGAAGTAGATACCGTTTTAAAGCTGGTAACCCGCGTTATCTGTCTGAATCGTACCATTTTATATGACGGACCTCCGGAGCATTTTGAAGCGGATAAATACCTGCCGGGAGCATACATGAAGTATCACCTGCAATTACATCACCAGCATGGAGACGCTCATGTTTGAGATGTTGCAGTATTCGTTTATGGTGCGAGCGCTCATTGCCGGAGTGCTGGTGGCGCTCGTTGTGCCAATGCTCGGCAGTTTTTTGGTGGCACGCCGTTACGCCCTCATTAGTGACAGTCTGGCGCATGTCAGTCTTGCCGGAGTCGGGGCCGGCTTGCTGCTGGGCCTCACGCCAATCTACGTCGCTGTGCCGGTTACTGTTGCCGGCGCGCTGCTTTTGGAATGGCTACGCCAGGAACGGCGCATGAGCGGCGATGTCAGCTTGGCGATCCTGATGAGCAGCGGCCTGGCGTTGGCCGTCGTATTCGCTAATCTGGCGCGCGGGGCAAACGCCGATTTTAACAGCTATCTGTTTGGCAGTATCACTACCACCACTCTCAGCGACGTTATAACGCTGGCGATAATCAGTTTGCTGGCAGCGTTATTCGTACGTTTTAATTATCGGACCTTGCTGCACATTGCCTACGACGAGGATAGCGCGCGCATCGCTGGAAAGCGGGTGGCCCTGCTTAATTATCTGACGGTTGCTTTGACGGCTGCCATCGTTGTGTTATCGCTGCGTATTGTCGGCGGTTTGCTGATGAGTGCCATTTTGGTCATGCCGGTGGTGACGGCCAGTCGTTTTAGTACTAGCTTTGGCGCAACCATTCGCTATGCTATTGTTTTTGCTCTGCTGTCGGTTATTACCGGCTTGAGTATTGCATTTTATGCGGGTGTTGCTGCCGGCGGCGCCATTGTCCTGGCTGCGCTCGCGCTGCTGATCGGGACGGTCATATGGAAAAAGTAATCAGATAGAACGGTAATATTTTCCACTGCAGCGTTGTGGGCAATTGGGTAAAACTATAGAGCATGAGCCTTACTATGCAGTGAAAGGAACCAAATGGCTAGACGACACAAACCTGACATATTTACTCGTTTTACTACTACTGTTTCTGTCGCGATTGGGCGGCCGTGGGTGTTTGTGGCAGCGCTGGGTGTGCTCGTGGCTTGGGCTATAAGCGGCCCGGTGCTGGGGTTTTCTGATACCTGGCAGCTTATTATCAACACCAGCACTACGATCATTACCTTCCTGATGGTTTTTATTATTCAAAACACGCAAAACCGTGACCAGATGGCTGCCAACATTAAAATGGACGCCATTATGAAGAAGCTGCATATTACCGCCCAAGATTTACTAACGGCCGAAGAAGAGAGCGATACGCAGCTGGAACGCGACAAGAAAAAGATTACGCGTTCCCGGAATGCCCGCAGGAAGAAAACCAGACGATAAACCTCTCTGTATGAGTGTGAATTACTTGACTGCAGTTTGTAAGGCGGTCCGCCATAGTTATACAGACCTAGTAACGCGGAGGTGACATATGGATATACACAGCACAGTTCAATTACACACTGGCCGAAAGATGCCGATACTGGGGTTGGGAACATGGAAACTGACGGACAGTACGGCTGACGTTATCGTTAGAGCGCTGGAGTTGGGTTATCCCATGATTGACACCTCGGGCGATTATGGCACCCAGCCGGGAATTGGCGAGGGCTTACAGCGCAGCGGCCGGCCACGCGAAAGCTATTATCTGGTAACGAAGGTAGAAGAAACTGACGATGCCTACGAAGCAACCAAAAAAGATTTGGCCGACCTGCAATTAGACTATGCCGACCTGATGCTTATCCACCGTCCGCCGGACAGCGGCGCAGGCGAAGATTTGTGGCGCGGGCTTATCAAGGCTCGTGATGAGGGCCTGACGAAAGACATTGGCGTCAGTAATTACTCCGAGGAGCAGATCCAGGCGCTGATCGACGCTACCGGTGAAACGCCGGTGGTTAATCAGATTGAATGGAGCCCGTTTGGGTGGAGTAAGGCGATGCTGGAGTTTTGCGGCGCTGAAAATATTGTTATTCAGGCGTATAGCCCGATGACGCGCAGTGAACGGTTGAGTCATGAAGCGCTCGTGGGCCTGGCAGATAAGTATAAAAAGTCCCCGGCGCAGCTACTGATACGCTGGAGCCTGCGGAAGGGCGTGGTCCCGCTGCCAAAGGCTAATCAGGCGGAACATTTGCAAGAGAATATAGCTGTGTTTGACTTCGAACTTTCTGCCGAGGACATGGGCACGCTCGACGCCTTAAATGAAGAATATTCGGCATTGGGGCCGAAGCCGGTATACTTGCAGCAATAATGCGGTTTTACTGCTGTAGTGCTAGTGCGGCACTGGCCCGCTCAAGGGTTTGAGCCGGGCGGATGACCAAATCATCGTGGGCGCCGGGTATGTGCGCAAAACGCACTCCATTGTTAATAGCGACCATTGACTCGTCGTACGGGGGTGAGAAATATTCATCCCCGTCGTTATACACCAACGAAACGGTGATACCGAATTTAACCGCATCTATTGCTGAAGTGATACCGTTAAATCCTGAAATCTCTCCGAGCCGTCCAAAGTTGCCCCTTGGATGGCTAATATACTCTCCGATGCAGCTTGTGTCATAGAGGCCAACAGCTAAGGCGTCTTCAAACGACCGTATTCCTCTGCCGGGAGTATGCATGAGTACGGTTTTTACGGCGGTCCTGCCGACCAGCGTGTGTATCGGTGTAGGCAGGGGCGCGCCGTACGCTTCGATATAGGCTGGACGAGTGTCGGCAAGCGTCACCATACCTCCTGAGTGAGTGTACACATCTGCACCCCGCACAGCTTTGGCTAGCTTATCCGGGTTATCCATACCTCCTGCAAATGTGAAAAGGTCTACATCATCGTATCCACGCTCGCTCACCAGTGTATTAGCTACACGCTCACCTGCTAACCTACCGTTGCCAAACCCACCTATATATACTGCTCTTGTCATAGTTTGCCTATCATAGCATGTTTGTATGGGTTTGCAATGTGCGGCTGGCAACAAATGCATGCCATGGCAGCTGGCGAAAATGCTATAGTTAAAGCATGAAAGCCCAACTCTCCAAGGATGCTGTTTTGGCTGATGTCGGCACCTTGGTACAAAAGGGCGACATTACGCTCAACGACCTCCAGCGTATCTATACGCTCAATGCGCCGGCCGATGCGCCGCAAGTGTCCAGGCCTTTGGCCGCTTCGCGTCCGGGTTTAAAGATTGGCAATGCTTTATACATCGTAGGCACGCTGATTGTGTGTTTGGGCATTTGCCTGCTGATAGGCGGCAACTGGAACCAAATGAACACCGGTTCCCGCATTATTTCGACCATGGGCTTGGGCTTATTAGTGTTTGCCTGGGCCTTGTACCGGGGACGCAAGCAGGCGGTAGATGTGAACCATGATTTACTGACCGCATCGTTGTTTACTATTGCGAGTGTGGCTATGGCCGTTGGGGTAGGGGTAATTGTGCATGAGCTGAACGGCGACCTCTCCGACCCCGATACATTGGCTGGCACCGCCGCAGCTACATCTGGTGCATTTGCCCTACTCTATTTATTAGTGGTACGCAGCGCACCGTTGCTTACGCTGGCAATTGCCGCGGCAGTAGCCGCTTATTTTGGGGCAGTGGAGTGGCTTATCCCAAGCGATAATTATGGCCATTCCGAACTGTTTTACGCCGTGGAAACCTTTATTGCAGGCGCTGCCGTGCTGACTGGCGGTTTGCTGTTCCGTCGCCGCGTGGTTGCCTCATTGCTGTGCGACGTTATGTATATTGCCGGCACGCTCATGACCCTTGGCGCTTTCTTTTGGTTAACGCTTAGCAGCGGTTTCAGCAGCGACGAAACAGTTCGGGCAATAACGTACGATATGCTATACCCTGTGTTTTTGGGATTCGCTGTATGGCTGAGCGTGTACGCCCAATCGCGCAGCATTCTTATACTAACCGCACTGTTCCTGACTGGATATATATTTGAAATCAGCTTTGAATATTTCTCGGATTACCTGGGCGGCGCCCTGGCGCTCTGCCTGGCCGGTGTGCTGGTATTGGTGCTGGCCTATGTAACCACCCGCTTCGCCAAGCGCTACATTCCGGCCCCCGCCCGCAATTAACCCTTGCACAGAGCCCACAATTACGGTACTATTTACCCTGTTAGCATGATACGCGGGTCTAGCTCAGTTGTTTAGAGCGCATCCTTGCCAAGGATGAGGCCAGGGGTTAGAGTCCCCTGACCCGCACCAATAGGCTTATGCTTAGAACTCTCCACGGAGAGTTCTTTTAATTTGTTATAGTACTTGTATGCAAACTTCACATGCGCAGTGGGATGACGCAGCAGATTGGTATGACCAAAATATGGGCGAAACGGGCGACCGCCTCAATAGTGGTATAATCCGTCCGCTTATATTGGACATGCTCGGCGACTTGCATGGAAAGAAAGTACTAGATGCTGGTTGTGGAAGTGGGTATGTGACCGCAGAACTGGCGATTAATGCAGAAAAGGTGACTGGAACGGATTTTTCTGCAAATTTCATAGCGCTATGTAAGAAAAAATATGCGGACCGCGTAAATTTGGACTTTACAGAACATGATATCACTTCGCCATTCCCGTTTGACGATACCTCATTCGATGCAATTATTTGCAAGATGGTACTGCAGTATGTGCCGAATATTCATACTTTCGTTACCGAAACGGTACGACTACTTAAAGACAGGGGTGAATTAGTGGTGGTCGTAGATCATCCGTTTCGGGCCGCTTATTTTAACGCCCAGAGTGAAGATGGTCCAGAGGACAGTCTTTCCTCGAACCGGCCAAGAACCAAGATAGGCTTGTGGGGAGAGACAGAGCTGACGTGGTACGCCCGCACGACGAGTAGTTATATTCAGCCGTTTATTGACGCCGGCCTTCAACTGACCGAATTATGCGAGCCATTAGAGCAGACAGATTCTAATAATCCAATTCCATTCAGCGTGCTCGCATTGAAGTTCACTAAATAAGTACAAGCCTTAATATATAATTTTCACACGACTGCTTTTTACTTCGAATAGCTTGGGCGGCCCGTGACTTTCGGTTGCAATGAGGTGTTCGAAAAGTTTAAGTAGATTCTGTTCAGTTGCACCATAAGGCTTATGCTTATGAGGTCGCAAGAGCGACCTCATTTTGCTATTATTTATGACATGCAAACTCCTAATCATCTTCGTATTGCCTGCCGAACTCCCGAATCGCTAGCCACAAGGATAACCAAAGCTCCATTCCGTGTGATTTATGATAGTGGTGAACTTGGGCCTTTAGGCTATCAGGATGAAGGCGTTATAGTGCCGGAGCTAGAGAAAAGTGAACCTCTCAGCAGTGCTGAACTTGCTCACCTGGCTATAGACCTTGACGCGCCAGATGCGTTAAGACTCGTAAAAGTACCACAGCGTACAAACGCTTTTATGCAAGCACTCGGCCGTAGCGGACTATTATTTGAAAGCGGGCTAGGTGCTGTTACTAACGCTGGTATGACTTCATTAGCGCAGGCTCATCCTGGCAAGATTTGTACGACTATTAATCCCGCCATAGGCAGGTATGTAGGTCTACATATAGATGCCATGACGCCAGGAGAAGACCTCTGCCAAATGATGATGGGGGTGGCATGCAGTGAAGGTGGACGAGGTTTGACCTTTTGTCCCTCCATTACTGCAGACGTAATAAGCGAAGATTTGCGCTATGCTCAGAACCCGGCAGATCGCCTAGCACGACGTGAACAGATTAGGCGAGCGGCGGCGGAACTACAAGGTTCCGTGGTTTGCTATACGCTATGGCTTGAGGGTAGTAGCCCTAATGCGGAAACGTATGAAGCATATGCTAATTTCCAACCGCATAATATGTTGCATGACGGTACGGCCTACCGTGCTACGCAGCCAGCAGCGGTACAGCTAATGAACACGGGCAGCGTGGGACCTGGCAGTTTTAAGTCAGTGGTCTAGTCTTGCCTTATCAGATTTTGCGATAAATTACACTCAGCAGCAAGGCCTTTTAAAATATAGCTTCCATGCAGATGGAGCGCGAAAGTTTGAAGTACGTCGCTTAGGGGGCACCATTAACGAAATCATCGTCATCTATGAACCCTTGCCAGGGTTCATTTAGTTTATAGGTTACTTCTGACCCCTTAAAAGTTCCGTCTTTTACTGGATGGATCGTGAAGTTAGAGAAGAAGATTCGTAGAAATGTGCCCATTGTCTTCATATCACGTATTTTGCTCAGAATAACAGGGGTTGATTCCAATAGTTTGAGATATTCGGCGAAGCTCGGAATAGCACTCTTTATTCTCTTCTTAGCGTCAATGACGGCATCGCTACTAAGGCTCAGTCAAAAGGTGATGGTATGCAAAGAGCAATAATGCTTGCTATCATTCAAGCCTTTGCAGAGTTTCGGCGTCAGCAATCAGCGGGTTGCTCCTTTTTATTTTTACTAGATGAGGCAGAACTACATTTGCACCCCTCAGCGCAAAGACTATTAAAGAAAGTCCTTGAAGATATTTCGCATACCGACCAAGTTTTATTAAATACTCATTCTTCTGTTTTGGTAGTTGATGAATGTAGCGGACAAAAGTTATTTAAAGTTGAGAAGTCGAATAAAGTAACGACAATATCCGCTGTTCAGGAAATCGAAAAAATGGACGTCATATTTGAACTACTTGGTGGCAGCCCTTATGACCTATTGTTACCGCGTAACTTTTTGATTGTCGAGGGGAAGTCGGAGTATGAGCTACTAACCAGGATTGCTAAGAAGTTCTACAGCGAGAGTTTTAAAGGTCTAAAAATATTATTTGCCGGCGGTGATATTGTTGAGCAAGAAGAATCGATTACAGCAGTACATAAGACGTTGACTCCCCTGGTAGGTAGTGATAATGCAATTTACAAGGACAGGTTGGTAGTGCTACTCGATAAGCCCAATACTCAGCAACGAAAGGCTTACGATACATTTAAGCGTTCGTACCGATATTTAGCTGGCTCAGGCAGAATATTTGAGCTACCCGAGAACGCTCTAGAGCAGTATTACCCACAGCCTTGGAAAAAGAATGCAGAAGAAATAAAAGCGCTTCAAGCAATTCCCGAACGTAAAAAGACTTTAGCGGTTGAAGTCGCAGATAATATCTCACAAGCCGAATTTGAGGAGCAAATGAGCGTTCTGTATTCAGCACTTGTCAAATGTAATGAAGAGGCTTTTAACTAAGCTCCTACCACAAAGACGTCAATCGACTCGAAGCAAAAGGATAGGGGGACATTAAGACGACGAAGTCTTAATTAAAAAATCTAGATTCAGTCTCAATTCTCTTAAGAAAGGTTTCAGTGTCAATTGCATGGCTATGATACTTATTGCAAGTCAAGTGTCCATAAAACCTATTATCTAGGAAAATTTTAGGAGGCTCATTTGCATACTTATTAAAAGGACTTTTAGAGGAGTACTTACTACCGTAATTACCATAGGGATTAAAAATCGAGGTGCTTGAGTACTTACTACCGTAATTACCATAGGGATTTGAAATACTTTCTGCATCGTACTTATTGCGTGAAAGTTTGCCTAGGAATGTACCATCAGGGCTTACAAGATAATTCCTATATTGAGAGAATGGTCCTACTTCAGTAGACTGAGCGTACAAATTCCTAATTAGCTCTTCATATAGCTTCTCGAAATTTTCTTTAGCCATTGACCTTCTCCAGAAGCTTAACCATTTCGGCCGCCGCCTGTTCGGGCGGGAGGGTGGCGATGAGCGCGGGTGCGGCAGCAAGCGCAATGTTTTCTTTACGTATCACCAGTATTTTATTTATGGGCCAGTATAAGAATGCTTCGATAATGGCTGCTGGAGCGTATATGGCGGGCAATTTGTTTAGTACCCCGGCAACAATAAGGGCACTCCCAATGAGGAAAATCATGACGCTCATGCCGATAACAATTTGTTCGGCGCGTTTGTTGCTGGCCAGTACCGTATCTATACGGTCATACATAGCCTGGTTGGGGTCGGATGTCATGCGGCAATAGTAGCACGACCAAACCGTGATGAGTAATGCTAATGTTTGCTTATTGATTGTACTTCTGGTCTGGTTGTCGGATTACCAAATTTAATATTTATTTAAGGACTTTCTGACTAACTCATGTTACATTCCACGCATGCCAGAGACACTTGCACAACCCATACTTGATACTCCTGCACAATCATTTCGCGGTGTAGCAACCGTACCTACGGAAAATGTGCTTTTAGAGCCTACTCCACAACTTGAGGCTGAACTGTCTATAACAGTTACGGGTCCATACGAAGCACGCCACCGTTCCGCCGAACACGTCAGTTTCAGCGAACGCTGGCGCACCAGCACAGTCCGCCGCAAAATCGGTGCTCTTGCTGCCGCCACTACTGCTTTTCTTGCCGTTGGCACATTGCTTGAAGCGGCACCAGCAACCGCTGATGACGGTGGTGTATACAGAGTAGTCGGCACAGAGAAGGGCGTTTACGCCCGCAATTCTCCGCACGAGAATGACACTGAGCGCAAAGTTGGCCTGGGCGCCTACGACGGCGACCACATCCAGGAGATATGCGGCGTAACTAACGGCGACCCTGTCGGCGAACGTAACAACCACACCTGGCACAAAGTAAAAGATTTAGACCGACCACATGAGGGTATATTCTGGATTAGTGACCACTGGCTGAATACGCCAAACCCAAGGAATGAGCTGACGCCGGGGGAGGCGGACTGCAACAACGGTCAGCAGACCAACGCTGAGTCGTTACAGCCTGCAGAAACTGTAAAACCTTTTGTCGAATTTGACCGTTCAGCTGCCGGACAATGGGGACGAGACCACGCTAGAGATGTACCACCCCCTGATGTAGATGCATGCACATACTTTGCCAGCAAAGTGCTAGAGGCGGGAGGTTTACCTCAGGACGGTACGTGGAATATGCGGTTCCATAACTTCAAGATGAACGGTCAGCCGCGATATGGCACAGGGACTGCCTGGGTTGCACCTGAATTAGCATTATATCTCAACGGACTTCCATATGTGGATGTAATACCGTTAGGACATATGAATGCCGGCAATAACAATCTCCCTAAGGCTAAATCTGGGGACATAATAGCGTATGTTTGGAACGGTGATGGTTTACCGACCGGCATCGAATCTCTCGGCAACGTAGAGCACCTATCTGTTGTAGTGGGCTCTTCGCCGGATAACCCGCAGTATCCCGTAGTTGCTGAATGGGGCCGCGATAACAGAACGCCTTACGTTAGCAGAGGATGGACTTATTCAATGAAGACGCATGGCTGGCTTCAAGACGAAAAAGGGCAGTACAATATGTTTGCCTATCTTATCCATGTAAGGAATGAAGGCGATTTATAAATAATTAGCAGGGCGGTAACTATAAATGGAACAGAACACTTCCAGCTCGCGACGTTTTATCAGACCTTTTCTTGCACATAAAAGCCTAACAGTGGCCGCACTCGTATTTGTTATACTTGCGCTCGGCGTGTACATCATATACCGGTTTTTCTTTTACGTACCCCCCGCCAAAATTAATTTCCAAGAATATGAGCCAGGCTATCTGCCCGCAGGCCTACAGACGCAGGATAAACATTGGGAACAATGGGTACGTAGACGACCTCAGCCGAGTCCTACTGAGCTCGATTTCACCTTCAATAAGTACAATTCAATTAGGGAAGTAAAGAATGACGGTACTATTCGCGCACCCTTTGCCTATACATGTGAGGGCAATGGTGGCGAGAGTTGTGCTATTGCTATGACAAAGAACGGTCAGAAATACCGAACCACTATCGACAAAATGTCAGATAAGGACTACGAAACTATTGAATGGTTGAAAGGTGATACGCTCATTCTATTTTTCTACAATGCGCCACCTGACAAACCGCTGTCCGCCGATGAAGTAGGGAAGTTTATTGATTCCTTTAAACCGGTTAGTTATCACGGTTTGGGGCTGAAAAGATACTACGAGATTCCACCTAATAATTAAGTAGTGTAATAAAGGCGTGTAACTCCCATGTCTTATCTGGACAATAAATATTCTTGATACGAAACGGCTAAAATATCCCTCCATCGCGTAATTTCATCGCTTATGGTGTGTAAACTTTTACTAAGCTGGTGCACCAATATATGAACGTGCCAAACACCCCGCAAGAGGTGTTTCTGTTTGCTAAAATAGAAATCAGACCAATTATTATCAAAGGAATAATCAATATGCCAACCATCAATCCTTACATCAACTTCAACGGAAATGCCGAAGAAGCCTTTAATTTCTACAAGTCTGTGTTTGGCGGAGAGTTTCAAAAGATTATACGCTTCAAAGATCTAGAAAGCGCTGAGTTCGCTGTGCCGGAAGAAGAAGCAAATAAAATTATGCGGATTGTTTTGCCGATTGGCGGGAATACTTTAATAGCCAATGATGTTCCTAAAAGTATGGGCCGAGTAAATGAAAATGAAAATAGATCCAAGATAGCGGTGTACACAGAGACTAAAGAAGAGGCCGATAAATTATTCAAGGGGCTTTCAGAAGGCGGCACTGTAGAAATGCCTATGGCAGAGAGCCCTTGGGGCACTTATTTTGCTATGTTCAGGGATAAGTACGGTATCGAATGGACAGTAGAATTCGGCCCAAACGCAAATGCGCAAGCATAGAGTAATTTCTTAAGGATACTTAACACGGAGATGAAAATCGAACGTTTAATGCTACAAAGTAACAATCTTGAAGAAGGCTAGCAGATAAATTGAACTACCCGACCAGCTCTTTTAGTTTATAACCATCCACATGGTCAGAGCTGATAGTTAGAAATATGCCAGCGATCCGGTACCACGAAGGATTATGCTCAAGGAACTCGCACATCTGACTCCTTTTTGTTATAAAATTCTGGTATGGCTAAAGTTACATCGCGGGACGGGACGACGATCACCTATGACAAAAAAGGACAAGGACCACTATTTGTTTTAGTACTTGGTGCGCTCAATAGGCGGAGTCAAGGCAAAAAACTTATGGAGTTATTAGCCGGCCGTTTCACAGTGGTCAGTTATGAACGCCGAGGTAGGGGTGATAGTACGGATATACTGCCGTATTCTACCGATAAAGAGGTTGAAGATATAGAGGCGCTAATCGACGAACTTGGCGGTAGTGCTTATCTGTATGGTCATTCCTCGGGCTGCGTGCTTGCCTTAATGGCTGCTAAAAAACTAAGCGGCAAGGTTAATGGCTTGGCGCTCTACGAGTTACCGTATAACGCGGATCCTTCGGCTCAAAAAGTGTCCCAAGCCTACAGGAAAGAGCTTGCACAGCTTCTATCCGAAGATAAACGAGGAGATGCGGTTGCGCTATTCGTTAAGTCGGTTGGTGTAACCGATAAGCAAATTGCAGCAATGGAGCGCCTGCCAATGTGGAAGGGATTGACCGCAATGGCGCCTACGCTTGCCTATGATACCATCGAGCTTATGGGGCAGTACCCGGCGCTAGATACTAAGCACATTGCGGCAAAGACGTTAGTAATGTATGGTGGGGCAAGCCCAGTTTTTATGAGTGATACGGCACAGAAACTGTCAATAACCATGCCACATGCCCAGCTTCGTCCGCTGGATGGACAAACCCACGATGTTAAGGCAGATGCACTCGCCCCAGTACTCGCTGAATTCTTCGACTAGACTACCTGCCGTAGGCGCGCAGTGGCCACGGTAAGCGACCCGTGACCCGCAAAATATGGATGTAATCAAATAATACCTGTTTTTTATAAGAAACATCGTACTATATATTAATCATGACAGAGTACGAGTACTTGGGCCAAGCTGATGCAGATACAGTCGCACACATAATTGCACTATCGACTGAAACGCTTCTTGCAAATCCTGATGTTAGCGATGATTGCACACGCTTTGAAGAGGGGAGGCGCGCGCTGGATCAGGATAAGCTCGGCATATCTGGACTCTGTATGGAATCTTCAGACGCCGTAACCAGAGCAGCGCATGCCTTAGGTGTCGTCGCTGCCCGTGAGCCACTTGTTGGCTGGCATTTTATAACGTACTTTGGCCCGCTCAACCGTATGCCAAGCGAAGATGACCTTATACTGTGCAGAACCTGGGGTCAGTACGATAACGATTTGTATACCAGCAATCATCCTCTCGCGCGGAAGCCCTTTTTTGGCCCCCGAAAAGAGTTGGCAGCCTTGCTGCCCGGCTCGCAAGGAAGGTTTGAACCCGAATCGGTAATGTACCGCCAATTGGTGCATGCGCCTGGCCGTTCACCCGCACGCCGCCGTCCATGGCTGGCAACGGAGCCACAAGAGCTCGTGCGCACGAATTTTGTTATGGGCCAAAGCAAGCTGCCAGCGCCTGCTGCTGATTCTCACTGGTTATAGCCTTCCTTGCGTGCAGTTGATCGATTGTGTCCTTGAGGTAGTATTGTAGCCGCCCTAAGCATACAATGTTTTTAGACACTAAATGAGGCTGTAACTGTATGAGAAAAATAATCGTCCAAGAATTTATTACTTTAGACGGAGTCATGCAAGCACCGGGCGGGCCTGATGAAGATGCGTCGAGTGGCTTCAAGTATGGCGGGTGGACTGCGCCGTACTTTGCCGAAGCTGATGGAGCAGCTGATGAGTTCATGCAGAAATGGATGCAATCCACAGACATTCTTTTGGGCCGAAAAACATTCGATATTTTTGCTGCTTACTGGCCTGAACATGCCGACATGTGGCCAGGCATTAATGACGTTACCAAATATGTGATGTCCAACACGCTGAATGAGAATAAGACTGGTTGGAAAAACGTAGTTTTCTTCAAAAACATTGATGACATTAAAAAACTCAAGGATTCAGAAGGCTCTGATATTAAGGTCCATGGAAGCGGCAACCTAGCTCAGACATTGTTTAAGCATGATTTAGTTGATGAGCTGTGCCTCATGACGTTCCCTATTACGCTTGGTACAGGCAAGCGGCTATTTGGCGAGGGTACTATTCCTGCGGCTTTTACGATGACAGACAGTTTGATTACCCCAAATGGTGTGATTTTTGCCAACTACAAGCGCGCCGGGGAAGTTACGACAGGTACTGTTAGCGCCTGATGTTATCTAAGTGCCGCGAGACCTCTAGTCCTTCGTATGCCAGGTAAACGTATAATAGACAATCTACTACCAGTAGAACAATCTGCCCTCCATGCATCAATGAGGCATAAGTAGGTGTGATTATCCACAGCAAGCAGGCAAACCATAACGCTGCTATGCCGGGCACCGCGATGGCCAGAAACGATGGCAACCTACCTCGTATCTTACGGAGTAAGCGTGGTTTTTTGTATAGCCTATCGCCTCGAAAGGTCTCCCATGCCCATAACGTTTTAGTTTTATAGGGCGTGCCGTCAAGCAGGTGAGCGGCTGCCGGCCGTAATTCTTTATGAATGTATTCCGCTGCAACCGCGAGCGCGCTCTCCTGAGCGGCAAATATAAGACCCAATATAAAAAATATGATCGGTGACGCCAGGAGTAACCAGATCTGCCATGCCTCATTCACCTGTGTTAAAAGGCCTACAATACCGCTCGCCAGGGTGATGCTGATTGCTATAGTGGTAAACTCATTTTTGGTACGATCTGCAATCTCAGCACGCAGCATTTTATATTCTTCCACATACATAGCCAGCAGCCTGTCGGCATGTTTATCTGATGCATCCGAAGCCATATCGGCAGTCTAGCGCATGCTCTGGCTTATGGGAAGTGCCCAAAGTAATTGCTTTTAAGCCCAGACATCTTTAAACTTAAACATAAGATATATGAATGGGTTGGGCACAGTTAAGAGGATCTTGTACACCTGCGCGGCAGTCTGCGTACTTGTTTTGGTGTTTGCGTTGTTTTCGCTGAAAGCGTATGCGGCGCCCGGCAGCGTGGGCGCGTGGCAAACGGGCAATGTAGTGCCGGATAATCTGGCATGGACAAGCGCCGCCGCATACAACGGCTATGTGTATGTGGTGGCCGGGGCCAATGATACAATCTATACAGATACGGTGTATGTTGCCAAACTGAATGCCAATGGCAGTGTAGGTACATGGAGCACTACAACGCCCGCCCCGTACACGAGCTCCAGCGCCAGTGTGGTCGCGTATAATGGGTACCTGTATTACATTGGCGGTTTTGATGGCGTGGTAATAAATGCTGGCGTTTCGTATGCGCCCATCAACGCCGACGGCACGCTTGGTGCCTGGGCTTCTGCTACTAATACCTTTCCCAATGCCTGGGCTGGCGCTTCGGTAATAGTTAATGATAATTATATCTACCTACTGGGCGGCAATACGGGCATAAGCCCGGACGATTCGGTGACATATGCGCCCATCAATGCCAATGGCAGTATCGGTTCCTGGACTGCTACCACCTCTTTGCCAGATACACTAACCGCTGGCGCTGCAGTGGTCCATAACGGCAGAGTGTACTTCGCGGGCGGTAATGACGGCAGCGCACGAACAGATGGAGTCTATTATGCTACCTTTAACCCCAACGGCACACTGGGCACTTGGCAAACCACTACGGCCTTGCCGGAAGAACGGGAGGGTGCTGGCCTGGTGGAATATAACGGCTATCTCTTCTCTATCGGCGGCTACAATGCTACGAACATAGTTGATACGGTGTATGCTGCGCCAATCAATACTAATGGCAGCGTGGGTGCGTGGTCTACAACAGCTTCTTTGCCGGACGCCCGCACTGTATCGGGCGTGGCCACCTACAACGGATTTGTATACAATTTGGCCGGTTTAAACACCAGCTCTGCACCGCGCAACACCACGTATTACGCGTCGCTTGCCGGCTACACGCCACCCACCATGCCGGCTGTTTCGGCTACCGCTGTCAGCGGTGTCAGCACTACTATTGATGTGCTTAAAGATGTAACTGACAACCCCGATGCCACGACACTTACCGTTATGAGTGGCCCAACGCATGGCGTAGCAAACGTGGCATCTGGCAAAATCGTTTATACATCTATAACAGGGTATGTGGGCGCGGAAAGCCTAACATATCGGGTATGCTCGGTTAATGATAGGTCGGTGTGCTCTCAGGCCACGCTATCCATCAACGTAGTGTCCGGAGTACCAGACACTGGTTATGCACCGACTCTCACGCAGCGGCTCAGCCCGATTATCTTCGGGGCGATGGTTGCCGTTGGCCTGATTGGCGTAGCGTATTCGTTCCGCATTCGGCACATTGTCAGAAAATAGATCGCGCCGATGTACGTATGGTAGCTCATTGCTCATCATGCCGTAAAAAGCATATACTTGTAGTGCCAACACAAGGAGGGTTTGAATATGAAAAAGATACTGCCATTAGTAATCGTATTAGTTGTTTTAGCCGCGGGCGGTGTGTATTACTTCGCCAACAAGCATGACGACAGCTCTAACAGCGGCACTACGAGCAACAACTCTTCATCTCAGACAACCACCACACCCAACGAGAGCCAGAGTTCTTCTGACGCCGCCGCCCAGGCTACCGATAAAGTCACTATTGCAGACATGGCGTTTAGCCCCGCTCATATAACCGTCAAAAAGGGCACTACGGTGACATGGACAAACCAGGACAGCGTCGCTCACACTGTAACCGAGACTGACGGGCAAGATGGGCCCGATAGCCAGACCCTCGGAGAAGGCCAATCGTATACATTCACCTTTGATACTGCCGGCACGTTTAAGTACGACTGTTCAATTCATCCGAGTATGATAGGCACGGTTACCGTCACCGAGTAAAAAGTTTCGTAGGCGTTAAGGGGTTCCTACTGGATCGTGACGTTGTCGAGCGTTGCTTTAGCGCCCTTTAGCAGGGCGTAGGTAACTTTGTCCATTGTCGCCCCCTCAAATACGGTGTGTTTTACATCAGAATGATGGAATGTTACGTCGTTGAACGCTGTATTTTTAAATGACGTATTCTTAAGGGATGTGCCACTAAAATTCGTGCCATTTAAGGATAGATTATCGAATGCTACGTCGCTCAAATCGCAATGGCTAAAGCCGGTGCTGTCCAAGATTGCATCTTTGAAGGAAGCCCCTTTTAAAGCCGCTGCCTTGAATTGCGTACCAGTGAGGTTGGCTTTATCGAAGCATGCTGCCTGCAGATCGCTGCCCGCGAAGGTAGCGTTGGCTACATTCGCGCCTGTAAACGTAGCGCCTCTTAGTTCTGCCGCTCTAAACGTTGCATTTGTAAGGTCGGAACCATTAAAGTTTGATTCGCTCAGCGAGGTAAAACTAAAATCAGCTTCGGCCAACTTGGTATCGCTCAGGTCGGACTGCTTTAACTCTGTCGACGAGAATTTGGAATGACTCTGCTTCGCCAGCTTGAATGTTTCTTTGAGTGTCTTGTGTATAGAGAATTTTTCCTCTCCCTGGTTGCTGGGGGCGTGCCGTACTTCGGCCATAATCTCTGACACATCGCCAAATGAGTCAACGGTCAACCGGTACGCTTCCTTATCACTTTTACCTTGCTGCTTTAGGTCGTGGTATTTTTCCAGCAGGTTTGCGAGCAGCTCTTGCTCAACGTCAACACGCGCCGGGAAGTTCCCGTAGGGCTTGAACGTATCATCTAAAAATTTCTTGAGTTCCTTTTCCATACATATTCTCCTTACAATAATTTGTCTAAAATTTCTTTCGAAAAGGTCCAGTTTTGTTTGTTACTTTCGTATAGCTCTCGACCGGTCGGAGTAATGCGGTAGTATTTCCGTCTGCCGCCCTGCGTTTCATCACCCCAATAGGATGTAATGTGTCCATCATGCTCCAGGCGCTTGAGGCTGGAATACATCGTCGCTTCCTTAAGTTCGTACAGGTGATCTGACTGTTCGTGCACCAACTTCGTAATCTCATAGCCATACTTATCGCCGTCCACCAGAAACTTCAGAATGATAGTATCGGTGTGTCCGCGCAGCAGGTCTGATGATAATTTTTTATCTATCATAATTACAATGTACAGCATACTACTATGACAGTCAAGGTAATTTATAAAAGGCATGTAGTTGGCGCTCGCTTGGCCGCACTGTAGGCTCACGTACCATGCTACAATTTACCTATGGGGATACGCGTGAAAGAGGAAACTATACACTTTGAGTACGGACGCATATACAACGTCGACTGTGTTAAAGGTATGGAAAAGCTCTCGCAGTCTGAACGTGGTGTTGATCTCATTATCGCTGATCCGCCGTACATTATTTCCCGTGAGTCAAACTTCCATACTATGAAAGACCGCAAGAACGCCCGCACTGGCACGCACTTTGGTGAATGGGACCAAGAGTTTGATAATGCTCTCTGGCTGGAGAAAGCTTATGGAGTACTCAAAAAAGGCGGGTCGCTTATAGCCTTCAACGACTTCAAGAAAGTATCAGAAATAATCTCGCTCGCAACACAATTGGGGTTTATATATAAAGACGTCTTGGTATGGGAGAAGTCTAACCCCATGCCCCGCAACAGAGACAGGCGCTACGTCCCTTCGCTGGAAATGATGATATGGTTTGTTAAGCCGGGCGGCAGATGGACCTTTAATCGTCACTCTTTAACGTACGAAAGCCCTGTACTAAAGTTTGCTTCAGAGAGCGGCGGCGGTTTTAAACGTATTCATCCAACGCAAAAGCCAGTAAAACTGATAGAGAGGCTACTCCAAATTCATAGCAATGCGGGTGATATAGTGCTTGACCCTTTTATGGGGTCAGGAGCCACTGCCATAGCCGCTATGAACACTTCCCGTCAGTTTATAGGTTTTGAGTTAGATACCCATTATTACACGCTGGCGAACGAGAGAATTCAGGAGCATCATTCCGCCCTGCGACCCGTAGCATGATATACAGCTGTCCGTTTAACTATGTGGGTGGCAAGAGCAAACTGTTGCCCGTACTGTTGCCCTTATTCCACCCCTACACCGAGAACGTATTTGTTGATTTGTTTGGCGGCGGTTTTAGCGTGGGGCTGAATGTTGAGAATAAAAAGGTCATCTACAACGATATCAATGCTGACCTCGCCGAGCTGATACGGCTCATTAAAAACACTCCTTTTAATGCTTTTGAATCGAAGCTGCTGCAGTTAATAGACCGCTACGAGCTTTCCAAAACGAATACTCAGGGGTATCTGCGCTTACGCAGCGACTTTAATGCTCTGCGCGACCCATACGTATTCTGTTTGCTTATTTTCTACTCGTTTAATCACCAGATACGGTACAACAGCAGCCTGCAGTTCAATACGCCATTTGGAAAGAACAGGAGTTCTTATAATGCCCGCACGCAGAAGAACCTGCGGATTTTTTCAGACATTCTGCGTACCAAGGAAGTAACTTTTTCGTCTTTGACGTTTCAAAAAGTACACGTTCCGGATAACGCAATTGTATATATAGACCCGCCATACCTTATTACCACTGGTAGCTACAATGATGGTAATCGAGGGGTCAGCCAATGGAATGAGGCTAGCGAACGAGAACTGTATCGCTCTATTGATGCCTTGCATCAAAGAAATATTCCGTTTGTGCTTTCAAATATGCTGAAAAAAGGCGATCATACTAACGTGCTGTTAGATGATTGGAAAAACAAGTACCGCTCGTTTGACGTTGCCACACAATATAAAAACTATCACCGTAAAGAGTATCAAACGCAAGAAATTATTGTTACCAATGTGCCGTATAAAGGATGAGCATGATTCGTATTGTTGACTATACTAAAGCCTATAAGCATCGAGCAGCCGGCTGGATCCAGGATGCTGCCGATTTCGAAAATTTACACCGCTTCGTAGCTGCTTTTTCTGCTGACTCGCCCTATCGGGCCGAACTTATAGATAAAATACAGCGGCTTGTTGAGGAAAGGCTCGCTGGGCGTTTTCTGGGTATCCTTGGCCGTGAGCCTATTCGCATAGCCTATTTGGACATTGTGGGCACATCTCCATCTGGCAGCAGAAAGCAAAACACGGTTTGCAACGGCATTGGGCAAGCCGCGCTTAAAGGTCAGACGCGCGAATTTCAGGGAGACTGGTCGACTAATAATTTTTTGCGTTGGGCCATATCACTGCAGCTGATTGAGTATTCGCCGTCTGATGACGCCTATGCCATAACGGAAGCAGGGCAGGCATACGTTAGTGCATCCAGGGAGAATCGGCATGGCATCGTCCAGCAGCAACTTATGAAGTATGCCCCGGCGATTCGAGTACTGTCGTTGCTTAAGGATGCGGAGCACACCAAATTTTCGTTGGGCGAACAGCTGGGCTTTATTGGTGAGGAAGGCTTCACGAATATTTCCGAAAAACTGTTTGTTGATCTGTACTTTTCTACCGATTTAGCAGCTGATAGAAAGAAGCTCAAAGTTGACCACGAAGGGTCAAGTGATAAATATGCGCGCCAAATTTGTAGCTGGCTGGTTAAGTTGGGGCTAGCGGAGGCGGGCAAAAAGAACTTTGTGCGCAACGACGAGACACTGACCTTGCCGTCGTACAAGATTACGGCGCATGGGCTTGAGTTCCTGCGTAAAGCGCGCGTATCGCCGCGCAGGTTCGTCCCCTTTAGTATGCTTTCCATGGAGACTTCCAACCGGGAGCTTATCTGTAAGCGGCGTGCCCTGGTGCTGAAGGCGCTTTCAGAGAACGCATCGTCGGTTGATGACATTGTAGCCGTGGAAAGGGAGTATGGCGTAGAGGCCGTGGCGTCCGAAGTACACGATGATATCCGGTCTTTGCGCAACATGGGATTACACATCGTCGGCGAGGATACGTACACGCTCAAGGACGTCATTGAAGGCCTGTATATACCCAGGATTATTGCGCCTACCACGCTCACCAATGTGCTGGCCATAAAAGAGAGACTGCGCCGCGATCTGCGATATGTAGATCATAATTTGCTCGTGCTGGTCGACTTTGCCTACGGTAGCGGCAGCGAGAAAGCGTCCCGTATGCTTGAGACGTACGTTGCCCGTGCCTATGAGCAGATCTGTCCAAACACCTTCCTGCTGGGCGGCGTGAGCAAACCGGACGTTGTGGTGTGCCTAGAACAAATAGTTGTCATCATCGACACCAAGGCTTATGGCAAAGGCTTCTCCTTGCCGCAATCAGAAAGAGATAAGATGGTACGGTACGTAGAGGAGTATAAGCAGAAAAACAGTCCATGGTACAAAACCATCGAGAGCGCGATACAAGCCGACACTGCTGGATTCCAATTTGTTTCAAGTGAGTTTAGCGGCGTAGAGGCTAAACTCAGGGACATTGCCACCAGGACTGGTGTTAATG
>JARIHB010000083.1 GCA_029288515.1 Candidatus Saccharimonadota bacterium
GACGACATCGGCCAGCTGGAACGCTGGGTTGAAGATGCCGTAAAGGAAGCCATCCAGTCCAGCCAAAAGCTCGCCGCTGAAAAGATGCAGCCGATGATGGGCATGCTCGGCGACCTTGGCATGTAAGCCTTATGGCCGCTATTCTGCCGCCCGCGCTTACTGATGTTATAGACGCCCTGGGCAAACTGCCAGGCGTCGGACCGCGCACCGCTGAACGCTACGCGTATTTTTTAGTGCGCAACGATCCGGCAAAGGCGCTCGATTTAGCACAGACGCTTCAGCACCTACAGGGTGGCATCGGGTATTGCAAAAAGACGTTTGCCCTGGTGCCTGCCGGCCAGGAGCTATCTGGGCTGTATACCGACCCTAAGCGCGATAAAACCATTGTTGCCGTTGTTGCCGAGCCATTTGACATTGTTGCCCTAGAAAAAACCGCTAGCTACACAGGCACCTATCACGTGTTAGGTGGCCTTATATCGCCGATTGACGGCATCGGGCCGGAACAGCTGCGCATCGCCGAACTCATCAAACGCATAGACGAGGACAACGTACACGAAATTATTCTCGCCACTAACGCCAGCGTAGAAGGCGAAAGTACCGCGCTGTATATCCAAAAGCAGATCGGTGACCGTGCGGTCATGGTCAGCCGCCTGGCGCGCGGCCTGCCAATTGGTGTTGACCTGGAATATGCCGACCAAATTACGCTTACGCGTGCACTGGAGGGGCGCCAGGCATTATCGTAATCATACAGCATGACTGTAACGCGCTTTACTAAAACAGCGGTCGCCAATTACAATAGGCCTATGTATTCCGAGGCACCTATCATTCAAGAGCTCCTGGCGGACGCCACCCGCGTCCTTATTATGCAGGCCGACAATCCGGACGGCGACTCGCTGGGCAGCGCCCTGGCGTTAGAGCTGATTCTGGGCGACATGGGTAAAGAGCCGTTGCTGTACTGTGGCGTGGATATACCGTCATATCTTACATACTTACCAGGCTGGGGCCGGGTTTCTAAGGATCTGCCGGCTCATTTCGATGCGGCAATTATTGTTGATACCAGTGCCATGAGCCTGTTCGAACAACTAGAGAAGTCCGGCCGAAAGGGTCAGATCGCCAATAAGCCGGTAATCGTGCTTGACCATCACCCGGTAGAGAATTCCATTCCGTTTGCACGAGTAATCTGTAACAAACCGGTGGTTGCCACTGGTGAACTGATATATGAGCTTGGTCAGCAGTTGCAGTGGCCGATGAACGTAGCGGCGCAGGAGATGCTCGCTACGGCAATCATGGCCGACAGCCTGGGACTGATCACCGAAAGCACCACTGCTCGTACGATCCACGACATCGCCGAGATGGTAGAACATGGTGTGAGCCTGGCGAAGCTTGAAAATAATCGCCGTGAGATGATGCGCAAAAGTCCCGAGCTTATCAAGTACAAAGGTGACTTGCTGCAGCGCATCGAGTATCACGCGGACGACCGTGTAGCGGTTATAAGCATTCCGTGGCGGGAAATCGAGAAATACAGCCCGCAGTATAATCCGTCTATGTTGGTGATCGACGAGATGCGCTCCACTACCAATACGCAGGTAGCAATCGCCTTTAAGTACTACAATGACGGACATACAACCGCTAAAATCCGGGCCAATTACGGCTATCCAATCGCCGGCAAGCTGGCCGAGCATTTCGGCGGCGGCGGCCACCCCTACGCCAGCGGCTTCAAAATTACCCAAAGCCGGCCATTTAACGAAGTAAAATCAGAGTGTATACAGTACGCCATCAAACTGCTCAACAACCTGAAACAGGAACAATCCGATGAAACTGTATAACACGCTGACGCGTAGTATTGAAGAACTCAAACCGCTCGAAGATGACATGGTGCGCATGTATTCATGCGGTCCGACCGTGTACGACCATGCCCATATTGGCAACCTGAGTGCCTATGTGTTTGCCGACACCTTGCGCCGGGCCATTAGCTTAAGCATACCCCGCATAGAACATGTAATGAACTACACCGATGTCGACGATAAAACGATTCGGCGCAGCCGCGAGGAGTATGCCAAAGAAGAGCCACAGCGCGCGCTCCGTTTGCTGACCGACAAATATATCACCGTTTTTAATAACGATATGCAGCGGGTAGGGAACGACATTGGGGCGGTCACCTTTGTGCGCGCTACCGACCCCGCCACCATTGAGG
>JARIHB010000084.1 GCA_029288515.1 Candidatus Saccharimonadota bacterium
TACGACAGCTGTTAGGTAATGCCACCTTCAGCAGAGAGGCGGCCGAGAATCAGGTTGCCGTCTCCCGTAATACTGTTGTTCCGGACGAGTTTGATTCGTTGCTTGATCGTGACCCGAATATGCGCAGAATTATGGAACTGCGACAGGCTGCTTACCCGGAGCGATATCAAACCAGTAATATGTTTGTCCGCGGTCTGCGCCGCGCTATTAACGTCTTCCGGACAAAGAAAAACCGCTCCTAGGAGCGGTTTTTCTTATAAGCAGCTGCGCTAGGCGTGATTGCCCACGCCGTGATGAAAGGTCTTAAGGAGCATCAGCAGGATAAAGGCGCCTACAACGGCGACTATCAGGCTCCATAGGTTAAAGCCGGTTACGCCGTCACCGCCGAACATGCTAAACAGTAAGCCGCCCAGGAAGGCGCCAATGATACCCACGATAATGTTAGCTAAAAGCCCCATTTGCGCGTTTGTACCAGCCAGCATAGAAGCGATCCATCCGGCAAGGGCGCCCAATATAATGTACGCAATTATACCCATATAAACACTCCTTTTCGTTACCTTACGTAATACTTGTAGTATGGCAAACTGATCAGTGGCCGTAAGTAAAAAACTTCACAGAGGTAGGCAGAGCGTTTACAATACCGAAGATGATACATGTGACTGACGAGCAATTTTCCGAATTTGTAGACGAGGCGATCCGTAAACTGCCAAAAGAGCACTTGAAGGCAGTGCAGAATGTGGCATTCGTGTACGCCGAGGAGCCTACGCCGCTACAGCGCGAAGAATTGAAGCTGCAATGCCACCAGACGTTGTTCGGTCTGTATGAGGGCGTGCCGCTGGCGCGACGCCAAGGTGTAACCAATTATCCGCCCGACAAGATCACTATTTTTAAGGGACCAATGGAAGCTGCCTGTGACACTATTGAGGGGCTGAAAGAAGAAGTGCGGCATACCGTATGGCATGAGGTTGCGCATTATTTCGGGCTGGATCATGAGCAAATTCATGCCTTGGAGCGCTGAATCGCTCTGTACTTGCGGCGCGCGCTTTCGTTTCCGCTAGTGCGGGCCCGCTCCTTTGCAACCTCGGCTTCCGGAGCACGATACTCTTTAATGATTTGCGGCGGCCAGAGCCAGGCATATATGCCTAGGCCGGCAGCAGTAGTCTCAATTTCGGCAACGGTAGCAGCATTCTTGCGGGCTCGGATGGCTGTGCTAATTGGATCATTGCTTTTTGCAATTGCATCATATACCTCTCGTTTAGCTTCGCGAATACTAAGCGCGGCCAGACGATAACGCATAGCGTGTACAGCTTTATCATAATCGAGCATAGGCTGATCAGAGGGTCGGTTGGCCGGGGTAAGGGCACCGCTGAGTACAAATTTGTCGTAGGCCGCCGCCCATTGTTTTTGCGTTCGTTCCCTATCCATGCGGTTTGTTTCTAACCTTTCAGTAACGAGATCCTGGAATGTGGCGATAGATAGGAACCGCTTGGCAATTTGCGAAACGGAAGGGCCCCGTTTGAGTTTTGACAGAGTGGCTAGTATCGGGCTCGTCAAATCCTCTCCATCCAAGCCGCCGTTGGCTCGTAGGACTTCAATGCCCCAGTCGATGTAATTATCGTCTTCCCAGCTGGTAATATCCGGATATCCGATAAGTTCATGCAGGGTGCGTATACCGCCTGCGTATCGGGCAATTGCAGCGTAACTCGGACCCTCACCTGCCTGGTAGCGCTCAGTGTAGTCTCTGCGAGTGGGCCGCCGCCTGACCTCTTGAGCAAGTTTGGCGGCGTATGCTACGTAATCGGCTTGGCTCCAGTCATCATACTGGTTTATGGTGTCGCCTGGGTTGACGCCTATTGCGCGCCGGATTTCACTGATTTTTCCTAACTCACTTGCTATAAGGTCATACCGTGGCCCTAAACCGAGCGTGTGCATACGTTTGAGATGCTCCGCCCGTAAGTGGAGATGTATTGTCTGTTCGGGCGGCAAGGCATCAAGGATGGTGACGACCCATCTGCCGTAATTGATATATTCATCACGGGACATTGTCTGGCCGCGTGGCCATTCAAAATCACCCGTAGCATAGGGGAAGTGTGGTGTGACGAGCAGCTCCGCAATCGGCGCAACGCCAGGGTGTTCGGCTTGCAAAACTTCTTGAATGTCGGGGTGCCCGGCTTGCAGAACTTCTTGCTGGAGTGCAAAAAAATTTATATCTTCACTGGCTTGGCTTTCCCGAGCCTCAAAGAATTCCATATCTATATATTATAATCGTTGATAGCGCGATAAAGTGTTGTAGAAATATGGTAGGCTGGTTAGGAAGGGAAAATCTATGGATATGATTACGATTGCAGTTATCGCCGGTACTAGCAGGGAAGGGCGGCGGTCGATTTATGCGGCCAACTGGGTGGCGGAATTAGGGAAGAGTCTTGAGGGGGCAGAGATAATTCTTGTCGATCCAAAAGACATACACTTGCCGCCGGACGGGGCGCCGGAGGACGGGCGTGACCCGCACTACAGCGATATAAC
>JARIHB010000088.1 GCA_029288515.1 Candidatus Saccharimonadota bacterium
CCTGCAGCTTGCTCGATTGAGCCGACTGAAAAGCGTACGGAACTGCCGTCAGCTTCAGGCGTGGCGACATTTCACCATCCCAGCTTGGCGAGCCTGTGCCACCGATATTCATGGTAATCCACAGGTCAGTGTCCCACGGCATCGTACTGCTGAAGGCGGTAACCGAGCCAAGGCTTACGGTCAGATAGCCGTTAACGACGTGTACTTTGTCGGTTCCGGTCCGGGTCTCAACCCACTGACATGCACCGGTACACACGCCTTGTGCAGTGCCGCCGCTACTCTGGGTATTGTAAATCTTAAACTCAACGTTGTAATCGCCATCAGCAGCAATCGCACCGGATATGTTCTCTAAGCGCGCCTGGAAGTTGACGGTTGCAGGTGCTGCTGTGGCAGTCTGTGGCTTGCCGGCCAGCGAAGCAAACATGCCGGCCACAACCAACAGAGCACCTACCAGTATAAATAACTGGCGGACCGAAAATCCCCGGTATAACTGCGGTTTATGACGCATGTGTGTTTTTGTTTGATTTTGAAAGTTTAATCTTTGTTTCCCGTCCACTGTGTAGACTCTGGGTAACTCTATAATTATCCCTGTTCTACTTCTTACCTTCAAGCGATGCAACAGTATAAATTAGTGTTACTTCTGTAAAATAACTATCGCCCTTCGTCAATAGTTGCCTGTTGCATTAATAACAATGGCAATGCATTACAAGCAGTTACGTACAAACAAACACCTTATTAACGCTAAGACTCCTTACAAAAAATTGATGCTAAAAAAACAGCAATGATTAGTACCATTGCTGTTTTATCCACAGGCTTTTGACGAATTTTTAGGCAATCGTCGTAATCTTGATAGCCGTGTGGTGCTGACGGTGACCGTGTACTTTATGTACCCGCTTTTTAGCCTTGTAGCGGATGGCTGTTACCTTGTCGGCCTTAACGTCTTCTTCGACGACTTCAGCGTTGACCTTTACTTTGACAACGCTCGGTGCGCCTACGGCAACATCGTCGCCGTCGATAACGAGCAGCGGTTCAAAGCTAACCTTCTTGCCGTCTGCGTGAAGCAACTCAACTTCAACAGTCTCGCCTTCCTGGACGAGGTACTGCTTGCCACCGGTTGCAATGACTGCTTTTTTCATACTCTTTTACTCTGTTTAGAAATGTAACTACCATCAGATAGTACCAGATATAGCCCTATCTGTAAAGTGTTACACGGCGGTCGCGGCTAGGCTTTTTCGAGACTAATACGCAGGCCCGCGCCGTCCACTGCGCAATCAGTCGTATAGGCCAGTTTTTTGGCGTCTACCAGCTTTGTAGCAAGCGTTTCGGACACAATGGTTTGAGTATGTTCTTGAACCGCTTTGGCGAGCCCTGCGTCGTCCGTAGACAGGCTGAGTACAATTCTGTCATCTACATCCAATCCAGCATCCTTGCGCGCATTCTGAACATTGCGCACTACTTCGCGCATCATGCCTTCGCGCTTTAATTCGGGCGTTACCTTGGTATCCAATGCAACAACTACCGGGGTGTCGGCATGCTTAAGGATGCATTTTTTAACGTTCAGTTCCTCCTGGAGAATGCCCGCATAGAAGAGCGCCTGAGGTTCGGTTGGCGCAAGAAACATAATATCTTTGCCCGTGAGCGTCACCTGTGCCAAGGGCTGACGAGTTTTCAGGCGGGCCTCGGCACGAGCACTTAGTCCCTGATTAATCGCTTCGCGCAGGGTAGCCATCTTGCTCAAAGACAGCTCGTCAATATGCCCAGCCTTCGGCCAATCACGCAGGTGCACCGATTCGCCGCCTGTTAGTTTCTGATACAGCTCTTCTGCCAGAAACGGCGTAAAGGGCGCCATCACATGGGCCAATTGCACCAATACGTAATGCAGCGTGCGATATGCAGTCTGCTTGTCATCGTCGTCATCACTCTTCCAGAAACGGCGGCGCGAACGGCGCACATACCAGTTCGAGGCGTCGTCGATAAAGGGCAGGATCGGTTTGACAGCGTTCGGCAGGTCGTAGCGTTCCATGTTTTCCTGCACCTCTTTAGTCAGCTGATGTACGCGTGACACAATCCATATATCAAGCGGATTTCTAAGGTCCGGCGTTGGGTCGTTGTAATCACCCTTCCATTCCCAGCCGTCCACATCGGCATATAGTGTAAAAAAATCGTACATATTCCACACCATACTCAGCTTACGGGCTACATCGCCTACGTCTTTGTCGACAAGTGCAAAATCTTCGCCGTTTAATACAGGGGAGCTTAAAAGTAGGTAGCGTAACGAATCGGCTGAATACTGATCCATGAGCTCATTCGGATCGGTAAAGTTACCGTAGCTCTTACTCATCTTACGACCATCATTGCCGGCCAGCGTACCGGTCACGATCACGTTCTTAAACGAATTCTTGCCAAACAATCCGGTGCTTACGGTGTGTAGGTAATAAAACCAGGCGCGCACTTGGCCAACGTATTCAGCAATAAAGTCACCAGGGAAATTCTGTTCAAATTTCTCGACGTTCTCAAATGGATAATGGAATTGTGCAAACGGCATCGAACCGCTCTCAAACCAACAGTCCAATACCTTATCGATGCGTTTATACTCCACACCATCAAGCGCGAACGTCACCTCATCGATCCATGGACGGTGATAGTCGTCCAGCTCGACGCCAGATAGTTCTTTGAGTTCGGCATAGCTGCCTACCACTTTAACCTGCTCCTTGCCACTGGCGTCAGTACCCTTCCATACCGGAATTGCTGTTGCCCAGAAACGGTCGCGGCTCAGATTCCAGTCCGGCGCGCTCTGCACCGTCTTGGCAAACCGGCCGTTTTTGATGTGCGGCGGAAACCAGTTGATATTGCCGTTC
>JARIHB010000095.1 GCA_029288515.1 Candidatus Saccharimonadota bacterium
GATGTGTATAAGAGACAGCTATACCAGGAACCGGCAATGCCAGTGGCAATGCCGACCGTCAGGCAAACCGACGTACTACCGCACCCCACTCCACAGACGGTTGAAGCTGAGCAAAAGCCGCCGGAACAACAACTACGTGAAGCTATTGGGCACGCCAGCGATACGCTGGCAACCGCTACGACCGTTTTTCCATTTACGCTCTTCCCTGACACGATCACCGTTGACCGTTCAAAACTGACCGTTAATAAACGCTTCTTTTTTGCCATTTCGGAGTCGTTCAGCATCCGCATCGAGGACGTGCTGAACGTGACTGCCGACACCGGGCCATTCTTCGGATCTATACAGATTACCACTCGCTTCTTTGCCAACGAAAAGGAGCCGTATAAAGTTAACTACCTGTGGCGGAGCGACGCCCTAAGATTAAAACGTATTATCCAGGGATACGTTATAGCAATGAGAAAACACATTGACTGTTCGTCGATGCCGGCAGATAAGCTGGCTCGCATGCTAGACGATCTAGGCAAAGGCGCACCGGGTGATAACAAACTATAGCCTGCGGCGCGTTTGACGCGGCCACACCACAATACCAACAAGCATTTCGGCGGACAGCCACCCAAAACTACGACTGTCAGTACTAGCCCCAGGGTCATCGCCGAGCAGATAGAGCTTTCCCTGCTCCGTGGCGTGAACCCGCTTTATAAGCTCATGGTTATCATACCGTATCACGACCACGTCGCCCACCAGCGCCGGACGGTACCAGCGCCAGGCAATAATAATGCGGCCAGGCGGGAGTCCTGGCCGCATGCTGCCGCCAATTACCCGGCGGATAGTAATACTAGGCCTTTTTAGTCTGCGCGAAGATAGTGGCGATTTCATCAATCATATCCAGCAGTTTCTGGCCCTCGGCCGGATCGGTTGTCTTTTTGCAATTGCCAGCCTGCTTGGTAGCTTGCCAGAACTTATCATGCAGGTCAGGAAAACGCTCTAGGTGCTCCGGCTTAAAGTAGTCGGTCCACAGTACCCATAAGTGATTCTTCACCAGCTCTGCGCGCTGCTCTTTAATAAACACAGCCCGCCATTTGTCTTCCTCATGGCCCAACGCCTCGTATTTCTTCATAATTTCGTGAACACTCTGGGCCTCAATGCGGGCCTGCGCCGGATCGTATACGCCGCATGGCAAATCACAGTGCGCGTAGACAGATTTAATAAATGGCATATTCATATTTTATCTCCCATTACTATAATTCCAGTGTAGCATCACATGGCAGCCTGCTATATAAAAAGTCTTACTACCACACTACACGTCAGCCTAAGCCTTACGGGCGTTCTCGGCGCGCCACTTAGCGATCTCGCCGTGATGACCGCTCAAAAGTACTTCAGGCACCCGCCGGCCATGGAAATCTTCAGGACGAGTGTACTGCGGAAACTCAATTGATTCGTCGTCCTGCTGAAACGACTCAATCTCCGTACTTGTTTCACCCCCCAGCACCCCAGGCACCAGCCGCACAATGCTGTCGATCATAATCATCACCGGCAGCTCGCCGCCCGTTAACACATAATTGCCAATACAATACTGGCGATCAATCCACTCGATGATACGCTCGTCATAGCCTTCATATCGCGGACACAAAAAAATCAACCCGCAGGCACGCTCCGCCAACTCTTTGGCGTCTGATTGTTTGTATACTGCGCCGCGTGGCGTGGGCAGTATCACCAGTGCCTCGGGATCATTCTGCTTCGCCAGCTCAATTGCCGCTACCAGCGGCTCTGGCTTCAAAAGCATACCATCACCGCCGCCGTACGGCGTGTCATCCACCTGCTGCCGTGGGCCCAGTCCAAAGTCACGCAGGTTAATGTAGCTGAACTCTACGAGGTTACGTTCTTGCGCCTTCCATAACATACTGGCACCCAGCACGCCAGGGAACATATCCGGGAACAAAGTTATAATCTGTATCTTCATTACACTTTATTATACTGTATAGCTTCTGCAGGTAGCCAAACAAAAAGACCAGCGGTAGGCTGGTCTTTTTGCCACATATAAAGCTCCCATGCTACCCGGAGGTAAAATGGCTCGCAATGAGCTCTGTACGGTTTTTATTTTAAGGAAGTCAGTCGTAGTGACTTAGAGATATTATACGTCAAGATCGTCGAGTTCTTCAAGTTCTTTCCGCGTCTTACTTACAACATTACTTTCGGAGGCTTCTTTGCGATCCTCATCGTCATCACTATCACTGTCAGCGTCAGTGCTGCCAGTGCCGCCGCCCGTACCCGCCTCGCCGTTATCTACAATCTTCAGATTGTAGCGGGCATCATTTTTCGTTCCCAAGGCACGCAGCAATGTGCGTAGGCTCTGCGCCGTCGCACCCCGCTTGCCGATGACCCGGCCTAGATCTTCAGGGTCGACAGTCAATTCGAGTAATACGCCCTTTTCATCAATACGCCGCTCAATTACAACGGCATCCGGGTTGCTTACAAGCGACTTAACGATGAATTCAACGAACTGTTGGTCAATGCTGCTCATGTCAGAATCTCCTCCGTTAACTGGTCAGCTTATTATACACCAAAAAACAGGAACCTTACCATGTTAAGGTTCCTGTTTGTGTGCGTCTATAAGATCTGTCTCTTATACACATCTGACGCTGCCGAC
>JARIHB010000096.1 GCA_029288515.1 Candidatus Saccharimonadota bacterium
TAGCACGATAACGTTCGTTCTAGCTGCCCACGGAGCTCGGCGGTTGGTTAGGCCGCTTCACTGCTCGCTTTGTAGTATAGCACACGGCTCGGCAAAACCTCATCTCAATAAGTCTCGAATACAACTATAGCAATGTTAGTATGATCCGGCTAGTACTAACTTGTTGTTAGTTTTGTTACGACTAATGTGGAAAACTGTCCTACACCGTAACGATAATTATTACCTCAAAATACTTTTCACGATATAAAGCTAATCTAAGCCTAAGCATACTTGTCCAATAGCCTGGTCTACTTTTGCATTTGAGCACTAAAAAACGGCTTACAACGCGTAAGCCGTATACAGAGTCGTGTTGGTGGGTCCTAGAGGGCTCGAACCTCTCACCTCTTCCACGTCAAGGAAGCGCTCTAGCCAAATGAGCTAAGGACCCAAAAACCTCGAGGGGAAGTTTTTGTAGACGCGAGCGAAGCGTCATACAAAAAAGTACATGAGTCTCGCCACGATCAACCCTTAATATATCGTATTTTCTCTACATACGCAACGCCCGCCCCGGCCCCAAACACAAGCATAACACCTTAGGTAGGGTTGACTTAAAGACAATCATATGTTAACATAAACAGGTTAAGAGGCTTATATGTGAGTGCCAAAAAACAGAGCACGCTTGAGGAATTCAAGCTGTTTTATGAAGAGTTGTCATTCTCTTCTACAATCGGTCGCATCCGCCGCGCGCGAGTGTTTGCCCAATCAAAGTAGCAACCCACCTAAAATACCCCGATTACTAGAAGGATCGGGGTATTTTATATGTTTTACACACTTCTGTATGTAGTTTTCCACTAGCTTTTTGTTTAGATGAATGTCAATATATTGACATGGTGTGTCCACACTGCAAAGCAGCCACAGAGGTAAAGAATTCCCGGCAACAGCGACGAGTGAACGGCGTATGGCGACGGCGCGTCTGTACAACCTGCGGCACTGTATTCACTACGCTCGAACGGGCCGACCTATCGTCGCTCGTTCGGGTAGCCAGCTCACCTACAGCGCTCGCGCCCTTCAGCCGTGACCGATTATTCTTGAGCCTATACGAAAGCTGTCGCCACCGCCAATCAGCCATTACCGACGCGTCGAATCTTACAGAACAAGTTATCGGCAGGCTGCTACACAAGGCCGCAGAACCTGGCTACATCACACGTGAACACATAATTAGGGCCTGCCGCAGTGTATTACAAACATTTGATGAAGCAGCCGCCACATATTACGCGGCCTACCATCCGCTCTAAACCGCGGATTTAGGCGAACTGGTATCCTTTTTGACAGCTTTCTCGGTAACGTCGAATTTGGTGAGGTACCATCCGAACATAAGGCGGGTTTGTGAGTACAAAGCCGCGAACGAACCGTACACAATTGTTGTTACAGGCAGGTATACCCATTGCAGTATCATAAACACGGTACGATGGCGTTTGTAGCGAGCGGGCCGGGGCGGCAGTGTCTTAAGCGCTACGAACAACGAACAAAAGGCTCCCAGCAATCCAATAGTCTGAATGCGGCTGACAATCAAGGGCAGCTCGTTTGCGGCGTAGTTCTGCGGGTTAATAAGTACTGGTATAAAGGCAGCAAACGCCAGAATAAGGGCACCTGATGCCCAGCTTACATGCCCTTCCAGGCTCCGGAAAAATTTACCGATCACATCAAACCGCGGCACTTTGTTCTTCTTAAAGAAAGCCTGGTTTGCGATGTACGCAATGTCTGAAGCACCATATGTCCAGCGGCGCAGTTGTACGAACTGCGCCTTAAGCGTGCGGATATAGCCATCGGCAAGTACTGCGTCACAATACACCGGAATTGATAGTGGATAGACCCTATAGTCACCATCGAAATGGAAATAGCTGCGCCAGAAGTGATGACCGTCCTCCACGATAGTTCGCATACTCCAAAAGTCCATTTCGATGAGCGCGGCCAGACTCTGGGCATGGGCGGAAAAATTACGCTCCAAATGCGGCCGTTGCGTGAGGACGATGTAGAAGAAGTTATTACCCGTGGCAATAACCCGCATCGGCGCCGGCGCATCCCAAATATTGCTCGTGAACATTGGCAGCGGCTGGTATGACGCCTTCTTTGGGTCGGGTGAAACTGAGTACAGATAGCTCAGTGCGGATAGATATTTTTTATCAGGCCGGTTATCCGCATCCAAGGTTGTCACTATAATGCGTAGCGGATCAACATGCTGGCTCTCAATGTATTGCTGTAGTTTCCGGCCGGCGTACGTGATGTTACTCCCTTTGCCAATAACCTCGCCGGGGACGCCGTCCGGGTGTTCAACCAGCATTGCATGTTTAAAATACTTTTTGTATTTTTCAACCAGCTCCGCCGACTGCTTGGCAATACGCGTGCCGCCTCGTTCTTCGTATGCCAGCACAAATATAACATGATCTTTGACATTATATTCGGCATTAATTATCGACTCGATGGTCGGCTCCAACACTTCCCGGCTTTCGTTGTACGTGGCAATAATAACCGCGTGCATCAGTTCAGCCGGCTTGACCATTGCCGGTTTTGCTTGCAGCCGCAGAAGATTATCATAGTGCCATTTGGGCCGCACGGCCGCGGGGTCGGTAACTTCCCCTGCTTCAACGTCGGCAATTAACTCGTTCCAGTTAATTTTCTCGTGCTGACGCATGGTTTTGTAGCCGGCAAGGGCACGAATATCAACCGCAATAGACCGAGTAAAATATATAAGGATGTAGGCCAATATAAAGAACGCGGCAATGGTCACGTTTATTAAGCTCAGCACTAACGGCAAACACAACATACCCCAGGACAATACGCCGGGCAATATCTCAAAAAAACGGTACCGCTTGCTACGCTCTTGTTCGTAAGGTATCTCGATGCTTTTCATAATCACACCAACAATGCATTACTCACAATAATAGTGAGTATTAGCAGGAGCACACTGGACGTCAGCACGACAACTGAGAGTTCCTTGCGCACATGATAGGTGCGGATGCTAAGTACAATGTTCATAGCAACAATCAGCACTGCAAACACTACAAAGCTCAATATGCCAGTAATGTTGCCGGCTTTAAAAGCACTAATACCCAAGTTGGAGCGATACTCTACTATATACCCGTCAGTACTCTGGCCGACATTTAAGCGCAAGAATACCAGTACAACACACACGAATGCCAGAAATACATTACTGCTTACCAGCAGCAAGATAAGCTTATCGTGCAGATATTTTTTTGGTATTTGCATCATATGTATATATTGTATGCCTAATGTAGGCGTTGGTATAGGTCGATATGGTGTGGTGCGGGTAGAGAGAATCGAACTCTCCTCTCAGCCTTGGGAAGGCTGCATAATAGCCACTATACGATACCCGCAACTTTCTTGGTAATGGAGCCACCTTGGGGATTCGAACCCCAGACCCCCGCTTTACGAAAGCGATGCTCTAGCCAACTGAGCTAAGGTGGCACAAATATCAAACAGTATTATAACAGATCGTAGCTCGGTGGGAAGACAATCTAAATCCTACTGCCGGAACGATACAAAAAGACATATTGAACACAAAAATAATACACTGCGGATGCTTAGCATTTCGCCCATAATAAGTGAATACATTTTATATTCACTTATCTTTTACCCCTGTTAATTTACGTTATTCCTGCGCCAATTTAGCCAGCACGCGTAAGTAGTCGGTGAATTCAGACATCGTTATGCCTTCCAGGAAGCTGGACATAGCCTTTGCAATCTGCGGCTCAGCCTTGCCAACAATACCCTTGCCTTTACGTGTAAGCACTACCACAGTGGCCCGGTTGTCTTTGGGATGCGGTTTTCGCACCATAAGCTTCTTTTGCTCAAGTTCGTTAATAACGGCGGTTGCTACCGGCGGTCGTACGCCAAGCAGATCAGCAACCTGGTATGGCCGCATATTCTCAGCGTCAAACACCGCCCCTAGCACCGTCCACTGCGGCACAGTAAGGTCGTACTTCTTCAATAAAACGCTCAGCCGGGTTGTAATCGCCCTATGAGCCTTTGATTGTAGCGTTGCAGTTTGGTAGGTTGTGATAGAGATACGTTCAGTATAGTGTTTCATAAATATTCCATATCATACCACATAGCAGGCAGCATTCTGACATAGATGGCCTAACTATTTTAACTACGTTTGGTTCGAATATTCTGGATACCGATAGCGGAGATAACGCCACCAGTAATCAGCAAGACCGCAACCATCACAATGCCCCGATGAAATGACTGTACGGTAAGCTGCGGCCCGGTAACTATGGCCAGGCCAGCTATAGCTAATAGCCCGGCGATACGCGCTACAGCATTATTCGTAGCCGAGGCTATACCGGCGCGTTCACTCTGGATCGAACCAAGTATGGCCGATACCAGCGGCGCAACCGTAATGCACAGTCCGAGACCAAAGCCGAGTATCGCTGGAAATAGCTGCGTCCAATATGCCACCGAACTATCAACGCGTAGGAGATAGAGAAGTGAGACCCCGCCAATCACCGGTCCAACTCCCATAAAAAACCGCGGGCCATACCTTTCGGAAAGCTTACCGATAAGAGACGAGAACAGGAATAAACAAATAGTAACCGGCAGGATAGTAAAGCCTGCCTGCACTGCCGTATATCCCCCTACTTGCTGCACAAACAGGACTACAATAAATGCCATTACCGATAGCCCGGCATATATCGCGAACGTTGCAATGTTGCCCACGCTAAAGTTACGCACCCTAAATAACCCCAGCGGCAGCATGGGCTGGGACGCGCGATGCTCATACCATACAAACAACACCATATTGACAATGCCAGCCAGTAGCGGCAAATAAATAACTGGGCTACCCCAACCGAAGCGCGCATGTTCGATCAGTGCATACACCGTGCCACCAAGACCAATTGCGCAAAGTACCGCGCCGATAGTATCAACGCGTGCGTCTGGGTTACGATGCCCATCATGCTTAAGCAATCGTAAGAGGTACAACGTGATAACCACCGGCACAACGTTTACAGCGAATATGAGCCGCCATGACAGCATATCTATCAGTACGCCGCCTAACAACGGCCCAATAATATTTGCCGTGCCCGTCCAGGCCGTCCAGCTGCCAATCGCCTTACTTTGGCCCGGACCGCTAAACATTGAAATGATATACGCGAGCGAGCTAGGCACCAGTAGTGCGCCGGCGACCCCTTGCAGAGTGCGGGCTATAATCAAAAACAAACCGTTAGGTGCCACAGCGCACAATAACGACGTAACCAAAAAGCCGATCAATCCAGCAGCCAGTACGCGGCGGCGGCCAAACAAATCCGAAAATGATCCGGCGATGAGTATCAAAGCGCCAAGCGTTATAAGATAGGCGTCTACTACCCACTGCTGAATAAATAATCCGCCACCCAGATCATGTGCAATAGCTGGCAGCGCCACCGTAACAATCGAACCATCAAGGAACGCCACAAACGACGCTAATATACATACGATAAGTACGCGTCGTTGTTGCCGAGTCATAGCTTAAGTATAAGGATAATTTTCGGCTACCGCTAGTTTAAGTGACAAGCCGGCTGGAGCTATCGTATTACGGTAAAGATGCCTGCCTCTTTGTCTTTTTGAACGTTCGCAGCCTCAAAAGCCTGGCCATTCATGGCAACGTATATGCCCGAAGGCAATGCTTGCGCATAAGCTATAGCGCTTCCCAGATTAAACATTGCGTCCGAAGCTTCGCCAACACTGTACGGAAGCATCGCACCGGTAAGGACTATCGTCTTTGCTGCCAATGTTTCATTGCGCCCTAAAAACCGGGCGGTTTCCGGCATAGTATCGGTCCCATGCGTAACAATTACCTTGTCCTCGCCCGAATTCTCTATAGCGGTATGTATTGCTGCACGGTTCTCATCTGTCATATCCAAACTATCAACCATAAAGAGTGTTTTAAGTGTGTATTTGCCTAGAAAACGAGCCCTGGCCACCATTTCAGGCACATGAGTCTCGCCAAAAAGCTTCGAATCATTATCGAATGATCCGTCAGGCAGAAAAGCTGGTAGCTTATCGATTGTGCCAC
>JARIHB010000129.1 GCA_029288515.1 Candidatus Saccharimonadota bacterium
GAACGGTACAGTGTGCATGCTGCCGATACGCAGCAGCTTAAAGATTTGTTCGGCGTATCATCGGCTGCCGCCCATAAGCGTCTGCACGAGCTTGAATCACAAGCTGCGGCCGAAGGCCTCGGCGATCCAAAACAGCTCAATACCAGCACGACGCACGTCAGCCACCTTTGGCGGCGCAGCACCGAAGGATGTACCGCATGCGACCATACCGGCTATTACGGCCAAATTGCCATTACCGAAGTGCTCGCTAACACCGAACACGTCCAGAAAGGCATACTCAGCCCGGAGGTATCGTCGGTACCCGCGCTGCAAAAGCAAGCACTTAAGGATGGATTTGTGCCCATGGCATTAGACGGCCTAGTAAAAGTACTGCGCGGCTTAACCGACATCGACGAAGTGCTGCGGGCTACCTATACTGTCAACGAAGTTGCTTGACCACGCAGTAGTCGCCATTATAATCAAATAGAATGAATACACCTTCTGCACACAACCAACGCGGTTTTACCATTATCGAACTACTGATTGTAACAGTTTTACTGCTCATCCTGGCCTCAATCATTGCTCTTACATACAACGGCGTACAAACCAAAAACCGTAACGCTGAGCGTCAAAATACTATTGATACCATTCAGGGCCAAATGGAAGCCTACTACGCTAAATACAATACCTACCCCACACTGGCCGATTTAAACAACACTAACTGGCGCAGCAAGAACACTAAGGATCTGGGCGGCGATATACTGCGCGACCCAAAGTGGAACCCGGGCACCCAGCAATGTACCAGCACTGGCACACACAAAGCTATCGCCGCCAACCAGCCGGCAGATCATTGCTACAGCTACCAGGTCACTAGCGCTGATGCCGGCGCATGTGACAACCGCAAGACCAATTGCGCTCATTACACACTTACCGCCCGGCTAGAAGGCGGCGATAAGTACGTCAAAAGCAGCTTAAATTAATCTTCGTCTTCGTTAGGATCCACCGGACGGCCGTTCTTGAAAGCCTCGACGGCATTATTCAACACTGCAACTTGCTTCTTTGGGTTCGAAGCGTAAGCAAAGCGATAGGTGGTTTCATCACCTTCGGTTGACAGCCTGATGGTGCCATAATTAAAAATAGAGGCAATAATACCGCCCTGATGAAAACTTGCATCTTCAATGTTCGCCAGACTTACCGTCTGCTCGCGCTTGTTAAACAGTGATGTTTGAATCTCCTGAATAACACTCTCGTTGGTTAGAAAAAATCGGTTGCTGTTGTATACGTATGAAGCCACCATAGCGCCGAGCACCGTCAGAAAGCTCATAATGCCGGCGCCCACAATGGCCGCACTCTTTATGGCGGTATCATCACCGCTGCTTACTAGGTCAGCACCGGCACTGTTTGGTGCTATAAACATGGTAAGGAATGCGATAAATGCCAGGATCAGCACCGTGGCAATGAACCATATACGCAGCAAACCGATCGGGTGGCGGCGCACAGCACTGATGATGTACTCGCCCTTGCTCAAATTCAGCCAGGGATACTTTATAAGTGATTCTTTATGGTGGCGCTGTATACGGTCCGAAATCGGTTGCTCGATTGGATCGATTGGCCGGGCGAAGTATACGAGGTTTGGTGGCTGTTCACCGGACTGAGCGTACAGCGGACGGCCGTCGCGGTCATAGGCGACCGGCTCCGGCTGCTTGCCGGCTTTCTGTTGAGCCTGCTGGGATGGTTGTGTCTTATTCATGCCGCTATTATAACACCTACGTGTCGCTGTCAGCCGGTGGCGTGCGTCCTAAATGCCGGTATGCCTTATACGTTACCCGGCGGCCACGCGGCGTACGCTCCAGCAGGCCGATCTGCATCAGATACGGCTCTATAAAGTCTTCAATAGTGCTTCGCTCTTCAGCGGTTAATGCCGCCAGTGTTTCAACGCCCACCGGCCCGCCTTTATAACTGTCGATAATAGCCGTTAGGAGCATACGGTCTGCCGGGTCAAGGCCCAGCTCATCAACTTCCAGCATAATCAGTGCCCGTCCGCCGATAGTGGTATCGATTATGCCGTCACCATTTACGTCAGCATAATCGCGCACACGCTTTAGCAGCCGGTTGGCAATCCGCGGCGTCAAGCGGGCGCGGTGCGCTAATTCCAAAGCTGCATCACGACGAATAGCAACGTTCAAAATGCCGGCAGCGCGTTCAATAATCTGCCTGATCTCGTCGGGTGTGTAGAATTCCAACCGATGAATATGGCCAAAGCGGTCACGCAGCGGTGCGGCCAGATTACCAGTACGCGTTGTCGCGCCTATCAGCGTAAACTTCGGCACATCAAGCCGCAAGCTGCGCGCGCTGGGCCCTTTGCCTAGCATGATATCCAGTTTGAAGTCTTCCATTGCTGAATACAACACCTCTTCCACGTTCCGGTTCAGGCGGTGTATTTCGTCAATAAATAGAATGTCACCGTCACTCAAATTGGTCAGCAGACTGGCCAGATCGCCAGCCCGTTCTATTGCCGGACCAGACGTTACCCGTATCTGCGACCCCATCTCATGGGCAATGACACTTGCCATGGTAGTTTTACCGAGCCCGGGTGGACCATATAGCAATACGTGGTCGAGCGGTTCGCCACGCTTCTTCGCGGCTTCTATGGCAAGGTTCAGGTTCTGCTTAAGGCGGCCCTGACCGATGTAACTGGCAAAATCGCGCGGGCGCAGGGTAACCTCTAGCAGCACCTCCTCCTGTTCGGCGTCTTCGCTGAGCGTTGTGTTTACGATCCTATCTATTGCCATCGTCACTACATTATAGCGTAAAAGTATACCGTAAGCTGTTTGCAGGTCTGGCTACTTCTTTGTAGTAAGTGCCAGGCGGATGCGTGCCTCGGTCGGCAAGTCTGCCGGCACCCCGGCGAGTGCTGCCGCGGCGTCTGCCGGGGAATAGCCCAAGGCTACGAGAGCTTCGGCAGCCTCATCTTTATATACAGCCTGCGTTGATTGCAGCAGGCCGGTTGAAGCAAGATCGACGCCTTCCAAGCCGACTTTATCTTTCAGCTCTACAACGATACGCTCTGCTACACGCTTGCCTACGCCGTTAGCTTTTTGGATAGACTTCACATCGCCCGTAGCTATATACGAACGGACGTCATTTGCCGTCCCAATACTTAACACGTTAAGTGCCATTTTCGGTCCCACGCCGTTTACGTCAAGCAGCTGCATAAAGAGCCGCTTGGTGTCGAGGCTAATGAAGCCGTATAGGTCATAAGCTGCTTCACGGATATGCTCATATACGTATACTTTTGTCTGTTCGCCCTGAGGCAGACGGCCATAATCTTCGTTTGTCACCAGCAGACCGTAGCCTACGCCGTGCACATCCAGCACCACCGTATCAATGGTTTTTTCAGCGATTACCCCCGTCAGTGTCGCAATCATGGATAGTATTATGCCCGCTGCCGGCTATTTACGCAAAGTTCGCCGAACTGGCGTGGGTGAGCGCAGTCGCCAGGGCGTCGGCGGCATCGTCGGGCTTCGGTGCTTCTTTGAGTTTTAATAGCACTCGCACCATCTCCTGCATCTGTTTTTTATCGGCCTTGCCGTAGCCGGTTATTGCCTGCTTGATCTGCATGGGCGTGTACTCGAATATCGTGAGCTGCGCCTGCATAGCGCACAACAGCACTACGCCGCGGGCCTGGGCAACGGTCATAGCCGTGGTAACGTTGCGGGCAAAAAACAATTTCTCAACCGACATAATCTGCGGCTTGGTATGGACGATAATATCAGTCAATTCATCGTAAATAGTCAGCAACCGTACGGCGTCGTCTTCGTGCACCGGCGTGCGTATAACGCCGGCATCTACCAGCTGCACGCTGCGGCGTTTTACCTCAATGACGCCAAATCCCAGTATGCCGGTGCCTGGGTCGATGCCCATTATCCTCATACTCTGTAGTATACCGCTTACACGCCGTCGCGCCAGCGTGCGAGACCCAGATGGGCGCCGTCCTTCGTTTTCTCGTACGCTCTAATGCCGTCAACAGCCCTAGTGAGGCCTAGGTCCTGGCCGAGATTTACGGCAGCTTCAGGAGTTATCCTAGGTTCCACTGTGCGTAGCTTTGCAAAGCCCCGTACTCCGAAGCTATCTTTGAGCATCGAGTTTAGCTCACTGTCATACCCAAATAAAGCCCGGGTCATGACTCGTCTCATTTCTTCCGGATCCATATGCTGACGGCGCATGGTTGTCTGGATAGTGTCCGACATGATCGCACTATTATATGCATGGCTATACATAAACGACTGCTCAGGTGTAGCATCCGACCCCACCGCATCGGTTACAAATTCATTCATGCCACCGCCGCGCGATACGATTTTCCCGTCTTTTACGACCTGCCGCGCCAATCCAGACTCCGCCACCACCATACCATTGGGAAGACGAGCCCTGCGCAAATCCGTCACCACCACCATTTGTCGCGCCAGGTCATGAGTGGTTTCGTGGGCAATAGTGCTCGGGATGTGTGCCTCACGGTCCAAGACTATGCCCAAGCCTGTAGCGTGCAAAGCATGACGACCGACTGAACCGGTTATGCCGTTATAAACTTCAAGATTCCACGCCCTCTCCGCGCGTGTATTGAACACGTGGTGTATCTTATAGACATCTTCGTCAGCTGGCCCGGGACGGTCGCTGATATCCACGTGTGCCTGCGCGGCCAGTTCGCCGATACGGTTTCGCACCACATCAATTAGACCTCTCTCTTGTTCAGTAAGCCTCTCCTGCTTAGGATACGGAATCCGGCGCTTCAGGAGATATGTCTCCGCACTTTCCTCGCTCAGCGGGTTCCCTTCTGCATCTAGCAGCGTAAATTGTGGTGGCCGTAATAGAGGGCCGGCATACAGGCTGGCAGACGAAAAGCCTCGCCCCTCCGCTCTTAGTTCGGCATAGGCCCGGGGCGTGTCCGCAGGAGGAGACTGGTCGGGCGGCAAGTAATGCATACCTTCTAGCGGGCCGGCAGTGCCCGTGAATAAGGTATCGCTGCATGGATCAGGGCTTTCGAAAGGCCGATCGGGTTTGTCCGGCGTCCCAAACATACCAGTCACTATACCAGACACACCGACACGGACAAGTTGTTACGGCTTACTGAGTTATGGCAGCAGATTTTCAGCGATGTCGAAATTGACGTGCGTGTTGGTAACGTCGTCAATGTCTTCCAAGGCGTCCATCAGACGCATAATTTTGCCGGCGGTTGCTTCGTCGGTAACCTCGATGGTGGCGTTTGGCACGTAGGTCAGCTCGGCTTCTTTTACTTCTAAGCCTTGGTCACGTAATGCGTCGCGCACCTTTGCCAGCGCGGTGGGTTCGGTGTAAATAACCGACTCCTCACCCTCTTCCTGCACGTCCTCTGCACCGGCTTCCAGTACCTGCATCATAAGATCATCACCGGTGCCGGCTATACGGATCATACCCTTACGGTCGAACTGGAATGCCACTGCCCCTTTCTCAGCGATATTGCCGCCGTGCTTACTAAAGGCCAAACGTACTTCAGGGTAGGTGCGGTTGATATTGTCGGTGGCAACTTCTGCTAAAATCGCTACCCCGCCCGGACCGTAGCCCTCGTAGGTCAGTTCCTGCAGCTGGGCTGCGTTTTTATCGGCCACGCGCTGGATAGCGCGCTCGATGTTAGCAGTCGGCATGTTAGCAGCCTTGGCTTTGTCGATAGCCAGGCGCAAGCTGAAATTCACAGACGGGTCAGTACCGGCGCGCGCCGCAATAGCAATCGCGTTGCCCAACTTTGTAAAGACAGCGCCGCGGGCAGCGTCTTTAGCGCCCTTTTCGCGCTTAATAGTCGACCATTTGGAGTGTCCAGACATATTTATATTCCTTCCGTTCTATCGCCAATCTTCTCTGTTATTCTAACATATTCCTGCTGTTTTTTATAGTGCACCAATGCAATCCACACACCAACGATCACGTACCATCCTGCTAACTGTGTAAACGACAGGCCCAGCCCTTCAGCAAACGCATGCGGTATGCGGCTGAGCAAACGGGCAGTATCAAGCATATAGGTCAACACCAATCGCGCCGGCCAGGCCAGCCATCCGGCCACCATAGGAAGTGCCATGCCCGCCAGGCCGGCAGTCACACACAGCAGCATCGCCAGCGGTACTAACGCCACCACCAGTACGTTCGCTAGCAATGATACCGTAGACATCTGGCCGAATATGTACAAAATGTATGGCAGCGTCATAATCTCGGCACAGATGCTTTCAATGAGTACCTGGATCACCAATCCCGGTTTTTTACCCTTATACAACCGCCAAGTAACGAGTGGTCCTAGCACCACCACACCAAAAAACGCCAAAAATGATAAATACCAGCTCACATTGCCCCACAGGTATAAAGGATTGGCGATCACGGTAACGGCAGCGGCGCTCAAAAGCAGGGCCAGGGGCGCAATTGTCCGCCCGAAATACCATGCCCACATACTTAACATGCTAATTATTCCAGCCCGGACTATCGATGGGCTGTTACCGGTAATAAGTATAAACACCACGATGAGCGTACAGCATACTGCCATCATCTGGTATTTAGAGCGCCCGCCACATAAACGGCGCGCGGCTTCCACAATAATAGTCAAGTTATAGCCAGACACTGCAATGATGTGCGTCAGACCAACTGCCAGCAACGCATCACTTACATCTTTGGGCAGCGTGCTGCGCTGGCCAATCAATAGCCCCATACCAAATGACGCCACCGGCTCGGGCAATGCTGACTGCATACCAGCTGCGAACTTCCGGCGTACAGTGTCTATCGGCGAAGCTCCGCGCTGCACAATACGCATCGTCGCAAAACTTATGCTCGCCTGGTTATTGCCCAATGTTGGCATAAGTTTGCCGGATACCACTACGGTATCGCCGCGGTACACAGCGTTCACTCCAAAGCCGGCTGCCGAAATACGCCCCGGCAGCGCGGCCGTTCGGGGCGACACCAGCTGTATATGATCAATACCAAAGGTAACCTGCGACTGCTTGCCGTACACCCCGTCGTCGGTAGCCACACCCTGCACTGTCACCTGCTGCCTGGTATATGTGCGATAGGGCTCCAGGGAGCGCATCATGCCGCTTCCCCGCCACCATCCGACGCCGAAACACAACAGCATACAGCACAATACCGTTAGTATCGAATGCCGCCGCCACGTTACCAGCACCGGTATGACGCCTACAGCAGTCCACCGTCCGTCGGACAGCAGCACGCTATGTGCCAGGCCAATACCCGCGAACAACGCCAAACATGCCGCGACAATAAGCGGCGCGCGCTTTACCCTGCGTGCGTACATATACCTGAACACGCGCGCATTGTATCAGCAGTTCATTAGAAAACTAGCCCTTTGCGGCCTTGATGACAGCAGCAAGTCTGTCAAAGTACACTTGGCCGTGCGGCACGTATGCATCAGGTGTCTCGCGCACCTCACGCAGCATGTCATCAAGCGGCTTCCAGACCAACGATGACACTTCGTTATCCTCAATAGTAAACGCACTGTCACCGTCCAGGCGGAACAGGTACAGCCACTGAAATTCATTCTCTATTTTACCGTCTGATGTAACTATGTGGGCGCGGTGTACACCAAAGCACTGCACCGCCTGTTCGGCCAGGTCAATGCCAAGCTCCTCTTTCGTTTCACGGAGTGCCGCCGCTAACGGCTCTTCACCGGCATCAATGTGTCCGGCTGCCGAAATATCGTAGCAGTTCGGCCAGGTCCATTTTTGCGGCGAACGGCGCTGCAAAAGCACTTCAACAACACCGCGCTGCACCCGCCATATCCATACGTGTGATGCGCCATGCAATACACCCTTGCCGAATATATCGTCTTTGCTCACATACCCATCCCTGGATACAGTCCGGCCCTGTTCGTCGTATAGCTGGTAGGTATCGTTCATGTGACCATCATAACAGAAGTTCTTGATCGTTCAGCCTTCTAACGTTCCTTTTCTAGTATTGTAGTCTTTCAGGTAGGGAATTGCAGCAGCGGCTACAATTATCCCCATGCCCACCAGCGCAACCACTGTTGGTCTTTCATGAAAAAACAAAACCCCAAAAACTACTCCAAACACAATTTCAAGTAAGCCGAGGATGCCCGCTGCACCTGCGTCTACGAGCTTTACACCCTTAACAAACGACCACGAAGCAACAACAGAAGCAATAGCAAAGAGAACAAGGTACAACCAAGCGACATGCCAACCAGCACTCGGCGGATGCTCTTTAAGAGCAAAGGCCATAACACAGTTTGCCATGACAGACGCTATCCACAAAACAATGGTTGATTGTGTCGCGTTGTAGTGTATTCGTTTCGAAAAAACGCTGTTTGCACCAGCAGACAGCCCGCTTACGAGGGCGCCAACAAGTGCAGCCCAGCCTAAATGCCCAGTTGTTGGAGAAAAAATGAGGCCCAATCCAACAATACCCACTAGTGCAGAGACAGCTTTGTCTTTCGTAAAGCGTTCCCGTCCAAATAACCAGCCAAAAAAGAACGAACCAATAACGATACTGGCGTACGCGATTGCCAGGCTTATGCCCACCCCGGCATGCAAAATTGCATAGTACAACGGGCCCCAGGTGAAGAGCGAGGCAATGATCATGCCCCCTATGTACCGCCAGTTTTGCTTGAGGCGGACTGGTTCTAAGTGCCGGTAAAGAATTGCAATTGGTACAAGGATCACCAATACGAGTATGCTCCGCAGCGCAGAGGCAGTGTAGCCTTGGAAGAAATCACCCATAAGCTTTGTCCAAATGCCGTAGCTTGCATAGAAAAGAGATGATAAGGCAACCAGGCTCGCGCCTAAAGGAGCTGCGTGACGTTTGGTAGCCATGCGGGTTATGATTCCTCTGCTTTTACGCTCATATCAATTTGAAGAAAAGCCTATGTTAGGCATAAGCCAACTATAACCGTTTATACCCTTCACCTCAATAAAAAGTATTTACTGCTGGAATGGCCGATGCGAATAGTAGCAAACGGAGAGGCTCCTCCGACAAGGAGTCTTCATCTATTTCGGGCCTTGAAATATCCCCAGCAACAGTCTTTACTGTACGTAGCTACGCCGCAACCAGACAAAGCCATAAGCAAAATTATTGATTATATTAAATATAAATGTTATAATATATAGTATGAACTTCGAGCTTGGTGGCGAACCTATTGATCCGGATGAATTTCAACGCGCCTTCGGCTTCAGTAACGGCGATAATGGATACTTTGTCCCCGACAAGCACATCATTGATGGCATCGAGAGCACAGGAGGCCATCCTACAGATAATTTTCCCGAAGACGAACAAATGGCACGCCTACCCGACCCGGCCGAACTGTCTGAGTTATTCGATACGCTCAGCGCATTCAACGCAGCTGAAAAAGAGACGCCCCGCCTCGGTCTTGACATTGTAGACGGCATAAACAAAGGCCGTCGTAAAGAAGAATATAAAGCTCAGGGAATGACTGGCCAGGAGGCCACCGATTTCATTAAAGCAACCGAGGGCGAACACGCACCGGAAGCTGAGGCTGCACTGCTCGACCTTGCGGGAATTACGTTACGTTACCGGGATACTTTGAAGGACTTTGGCCTTTCGGTCACCAGCGATATGTTTACAGGGTCACGCACAGAAATTGCCGACCCCGTAAAACTTACCGCCAGCCTCAGCTGTATACACGAACATACCTTGCCGCCGTCGGTACAGCATGGCCTGAACAAAACGCTAAAGTCATTTACAGGCGGATTATGGGCAACGGTAATTAACACGAACGGCGAGCAAGTTGACTCCTACGGCGCCATACCCTACTGGATGAAGTCGAGCGGGTACTACCCAGAGCCAGAGGCCTATGCGCAGGCTACACATACGCTTGCCCATGGAGAGAAACTAGCAACGCAGTTTGAGCGCCTTGGCGTTGATCCACAAAGTGTTCATGCCCTGCGCAACGTAAGCCGCTATTATCAAGAAGGTATGATTGTCGAATGGGCATTGGGCCACGAAATGGGTTTCGACGAAGACCCCTACCGGTCCAAAGATCGGCCGCTCTACCAACAGGATCACGACAGCACATACTGGGATGCTTATTTTAGAGTACTGGACGGCGCTGAAGCAAAGTCGCAGCCGGGAGATACGTTCGTAGCCGACCAGCGCGAAGCAGCAACGCTGCATATTACCACATACCTCGGAAAAATACTGGCCGACATAAAGGCGCCGCTCACACAAGAAAAATTCAATGCAGCGTGGCCGGACAGAGACGCGCTAGAGATGAAAATCGCCGAAAATATGCACGATCCCTATATTGCCAAATGGGTTGGCTGGCGCAACCGGCTACAGCAGTACGGCCGCCAAGGCGAAGCGCAAGCGTAAACCAGTCCTACCGTAGATGCTCTTGATGGTTATCGTCAAATAGCGGCCGAGCGCTTTTTACTACGTACGCTCCGCTGCCATTCTCTAGCTCGTAAATCATATTTTTACGCTCAAGCACAATCTTCCAGCCTTGCTTTTCTGCTTCTTCATATAAAGCGGCGTTGGGGTTAAAGGCAATCGGATGTGCGGTGACAGCGAGCATCGGAATGTCACGGTGCGTATCACCTACGCCAATACTATCTTGCAACGTAAGGCCGCGTGTAGCAACGAGGCCTCTCAGTATTGTATCCTTACCCTGCTTTGTTTCGGTCGCCCGTTCGCCGGTAAACGCGCCATCTTTCACTTCTAGCCCAGAGGCTATGACGTAATCAAAACCTACCGACCGCGCAAATGGCTCAACGATGTCCGCAATCGAACCTGATATAGCAACAAGAATACGCCCTTCGGCTTTAAGCTGCTTTATTAGCTGGAGAGTGTAGGCGTAACAATAATCACTTTTGTGCTTGAGGAGGTTAGCGATAACTTCATCGAGTTGCGCAGGCGTTGTATGCTTCAGCGCTTTCTTGAACAAGTCAAGAATAGTTTTGTTGTATACCCAGTACGCCTCGGTTGAGCCGCGGGATTTATACGTATGGCGGGCAGCAGCAAGAATTTGAGCTTCTTTTTCAAAATCCGGGCCGGCCAACAACTCTTCAGCCACAATGAAAGACATAGCCTCTCGGTACACGGTACCGTCAATATCAAATACTGCTATTTTGGTCATAGTAAGAGTGTAACAGAGTGGTTAAAGACTCAGAAACCGAGGTAAGGCTTTGTAGAGCGCACGCAACTCAGCTTCATTATAATCTTTTTGGAACTCGCTGTTTTCTGTGAAGGATCCTTTGGATGAGCAAATAAGTCAGCGTGCCCAGGAGTAGTGAAAATAACAGAAGTAGGACCGGGTACCAACTTGAGGAATAGAATGCTCTGCTAAGTTCACTTTCATGGGTTATCCCGTCGGAATAAGGAAGAAGCGGCTTGATAATACGATAACCGCCAAGCCACTGCCATCCAGCATACTTAAAAGGGAACGGACTAACCAGGAAAAATACGAGACTTAAAGCCGCAATCTGCACTGCCTTGGATATTTTT
>JARIHB010000142.1 GCA_029288515.1 Candidatus Saccharimonadota bacterium
ATACTTACCCCAGTCGACAATTTTTACCACTGGCGGTGTGGCATCCGGTGATATTTCAACCAGATCCAACTCACGGTCTGCGGCGAGCTGCAAAGCTTCTGTACGTGAAAGAATGCCGAGCTGTTTGCCCTCATCATCGATCACACGCATCTGCGGCGCCCGAATATCTTGATTCAGGCGGGTAAACTTGCTGATAGGACGTCTCCTTTAATATTGTTAGTGCTCCGTATTGTAACAGATGAGATAACAGGGGTCAACCGCTTATCATGAGAGTGTTGGTTTGTGGGGGCGATAATGGAGCGCCTCAGCGATGTGTGCAGCGTCAATATCAGCCTGATTCTGTAAGTCGGCTACTGTGCGGGCGACCCGTAATATACGCATATAGCTACGCGCCGATAGTTGTAGTCGTTCGGCTGCTTGGTTAAGCACTGTTTTGGCTGCCGAGGTGAGCTTACAATCACGACGGATGTCGTTATTAGTCATGCAACTGTTTAATTTTCCGGCTCGCTGTATCTGCAGGCGGCGGGCCATGGCAATCGACTCGTTGGCTGGATTAGACGGTTCTGCCGTAGGCTCATATAAAAGCGATTGATGATCTACTGCGTCAACGTCAACGTACAGATCCATGCGATCCATAATTGGTCCGGACAATTTCTGCAGATATTGCTGAATACGGTGCGGTGTACATATACAAGGGTGTGCTGTGCCGAAATAACCGCAAGGGCAAGGGTTGGCGGTAGCTATCAGCATAAAATTAGCAGGGAATGTAACGCTTTCTTTGGCTCGGGTGACGGTAATCTCATTTTCTTCAAGTGGCTGCCTGAGAGCCTCAATGGCTTGTCGGTTGAATTCCGGCATTTCGTCGAGGAAGAGAACACCATGGTGCGCCAGGCTGATCTCTCCTGGCCGTGGCGGTGATCCGCCACCCACCATGGCTGCCGTGCTGGCGCTGTGGTGCGGCGCTCGGAACGGCCTGTCGGTAACAAGCTGATCGTATCGCGAGCTGGTCAGGCTATGCAAGTGTGTTACGGCTAGCATTTCGTCAGCGTTCATGGGCGGCAGCAGGCCAGGCAAACATCTTGCTAACATACTTTTACCCGTGCCTGGCGGGCCGTTAAACAGGATGTTATGCCCGCCTGCTGCTGCAATGCAAAGAGCGCGTTTGGCGGCATCCTGACCAATAACCTCGTTCAGCGGGTGTAGCGTTGGCCTGGTGGCTGTGGATACTGATGGATTTGTTCTATGCTCGGTAAATGATCCGCCGGACTGTAGACCGGCGTATAGTTCGCGTAGGTTTTGAATTGGCACCAGCGTAATATTGGGTACAAGCTGCGCTTGCCGTAGATTATCTGCAGGTATGAAAAATCTCGTAATACCAAGTGTTTTTCCGACATGCAGTTTGCCGATAATACCTCGTACCGGTCGTACCGCGCCCGTAAGACCAAGCTCTCCTATGATTGCATCTTGACCTGTAGAGGCTGATGGCGTTTGCCCATCAGCCTCTAATATGGCTAATGCCATTGCAAGGTCAAAGCTACTACTCTCTTTAGGCATATCGGCAGGCGCCAAGTTGATAGTAATACGTTTGCGGGGGAGGCGTATCGCACTGCTGGCAAATGCGCTGCGTACGCGTTCGCGCGCTTCATCAACAGCTTTATTGCCAAGCCCAACGATAATGATTGCTGGCAGACTATTAGACAAATGACACTCAGCTTCGATTACTATGCCGCTGGAGCCTATGGTGAGTATGCTTTGGACTGGTGCAGGCATGGCCGAACCGTAACGCTTTTTCGTGATAAATGTAAAGGCCCGCCGGTTGTGCTGGCGGGCCTTTACATTTC
>JARIHB010000043.1 GCA_029288515.1 Candidatus Saccharimonadota bacterium
AGATGTGTATAAGAGACAGGAAAGTACGGAAGTGTGAGGCTTCCATGAAGGCCCGGGCAGACCGGGTCTTCTTGATTTATCCGGTTATAAAAGCAGTAGGCTAAGGAGTTACCGTGGAACACAAGCCGTCATTTTCGCAAGACTGGAATCCGTCGCCGCACCAGACACCCGCCCGCGCGGAATCTAAGCGTTTAGCGCGCAAACAGATAGTCTTTATTATCGGCGCCGCCGTGGCGGGCATCGCCCTTTTGTCGGTGTTGATTACTGTGGGTTTGTGGTGGGCGTGGGGATCGCATGGCGACAAGCCCGCCACTACGACGCCTGCAACCACAACACCGCCGCCAACCGCCCAGAGCACTGACGCATCACCCAAGACATTTACTAGCCGTACGCTTAATGTGGGGTTTACGTATCCGGGTACCTGGCGAGTGCGGGAGAACGCTGATAAGTCACAGGTCATGATAACCTCACCCCAAGTAACGTATCAAAGGGCAGGCATTGCTACCCAAGGAGTATTTACGCTCAAGCTGCGCAACGGTATTGTGCCCCAAGCCATGCAGACCACCTTGCAGGATATCGTCGCCGTACAGAAATCGGAGGTAATTGCCTATGCTAGCCCGACTGATCAGCAGCGTCAGTACACTAATCTCTCGTTTGGCGGTAAAGGCGATAAGATGAGTCTGCTGATGGTAACCGGTGGCAGTGAATTCGCACCGGGCGAGGCTTTTGCCTCCGGGCTGGACATGCAGGGAGCGTTTTATTTAGTGGCAGGCGGGTATGGTTCCGATCCGAATGATACACTTAGTTTCGACGGACTACCTATCAGCTCATTTACCGGAACGGCAGTATACCGTGAAGCGGTCAGTATCATTGAATCTATCAAAGTATATTAGCGGATTTGCCGACCCGGAGGGGGTGACGAATAGCTGTAAACGGCGTACAATATCCTGCACATGCTTATAGCGGTTATCATACTGGGGGTACTCTGCGCGGCACTGCTGTTATTGGTAGTGCGCCGTGCTAGTGCACCTGCCGGCGACACGCAGGCTTCTTTGCTGCTGAAACAGGATTTGGCGCAATTAAGCCAACAGATTACTCATCTTAAAGACGGCCTCCAGCACCAGCTAACCGAGCGCATGGACAAAAACCAAGAACTGATGCGCGATTCCATACAGCGCCAGTTCAGTGCCAGCAGCAAGCTGATCGCCGACGTAACAGAGCGTTTAACAAAGCTAGATGAGACCAACAAGCGCGTGGTAAATGTCGCCGACGAGCTGCGTACCTTACAGAATGTCCTGCAAAATCCGAAACAGCGCGGTGTACTGGGTGAATATTATCTGAACCAGGTGTTGGAAAATGTGCTGCCGCCGGAGCGGTTCAAGCTGCAGTATAAGATCTGCAAGGATGATCAAGGGCACGATTTGATATGCGATGCCGTTATCTTGCTGGAAAAAGGTAAAATGCTGCCCGTGGATTCCAAGTTTTCGCTGGAAAATTACAATCGCCTGCTGGAGGAGACCGACAAAACACAGCGTGACCTGCTGGTAAAGGCCTTTAAGTCCGACCTTAAAAATCGCATCGATGAGACATCGAAGTACATCCAGCCGCGCGACGGCACCATGGACTACGCGTTTATGTTCATACCGTCCGAGGCTATTTATTATGACTTGCTGGTGAACAAGATTGGGGCCACCACTACCAGCGCTCGCGATCTAATAGAATACGCCTTCCGCGAAAAGAATGTTATTATTGTAAGCCCTACAACATTTATGGCATATTTGCAGACGGTATTACAGGGCCTGCGCGCCCTGCAGATTGAAGACCAGGCTAAGGAAATTCAGCAACGGGTAGGCGAGCTGGGCCGGCATATCCAAACATATGAGCAGCTGATGCAGAAACTGGGCGGCAGTCTGGGCACGACCGTTAATCATTTTAATAATGCCCACAAAGAACTCAAGAAGGTAGATAAAGATGTAACTAAAATTGCCAAGGTCAACCCATCAGTTGAGCCGCTCATACTCGACCGGCCGCAGGCCGACGATTGACCCTTTCGCATTGTTACCGGTAAGATATTTAATATGGAATCAGTAGACGCTTTTGATGCTCATAATAATGACGACCTTACGCCCCATATCGACCTGGAGGCATTGCGTACCCGGTACTGTCAGGGACAAGTCGATTTTTTTCGTGAGGCAATTATGGCCGCAGATGGCGATCATGGAGAGCTGCCACAGGTGGAGGTCACTGGCCTGCTGCAAGGTATCGTCCGGCAAGGGGATCAACAGTACGCAGTGGAATTGGGGGTTGCACCGGCCATAGTAGATGAGGGCAGCGCACCGTCGAGGCTTGGATCCTATGATATCGTATGGGCGGTGCGCAGCTCCGAGCTGCCTGGTGAACCGCCGCCCACTTGGCAGTCACCTGAACCTGATGATTATAGAGTTGCTTTTATAGATGCTATGCCTATTAACGCTGGCGAGACGCGCCGTTCGAGCGTGTATTATGAGCGTTCGGCGCAGTTGGATCCTACTGATGAGCGCGCAACACCTCAGGAGGAGGAAGCAGCCTTAGCGTTGCGCAGCCGGGCGCATACGCTTGACACCGTAGGCTTGCTGTACGGTGATGACATGCCATCGCTCGCTAGAACACTGCACCGTATATTTACGGGTGAGCAGGATCAAGCGGCAGGCTTTGTACTCCCTATTGACCAGGCTGTCGCCGGTCTCCGGCAAGAAATGAACGCCATGGGCGCCCGTAGACAAGTTAGGTTGGACCTGATTGCGGAAGAGTTCAGCGGTGATTCACCACCTTCTGATGCCGCCTAGCTATTAAACAGCTAGTAACTGACACCGCCGCTTACGCCAAAGAATTCTTCAAGCGTTTCGATCTGTTTGCTGTGCATTTCGGCTGCCAGGACGGTACCTATGTACCGAATATGCCAGGGCTCATATTCATAGCCGGTGGTTGACTCTTTGGAGGCAGTGTAACGGATAAGGAAACCGTAGCGATATGCATTAGCAGCCAGCCATGTGCCCTCTGGGGTGTTGGCAAAGCATTGGGCTACGTTACACGACGGCTGCGTAGTGCCACCCAGGTCGGCAGCCAGGCCGGTCTGGTGCTCGCTGTATCCTGGCCGGGCGCTTTGGCGATCAGCAACCGCTTGGCCTTGCGACTGGACGTATCCGTTGTAGAGCGTTACCTGGAAATTGTACGAACGATAACCGCTTTGCAAATTAAAATGTACTCCCTGCGCAGCAGCAGCGGTGACCATTGTTTCGAGTGCTTTAGCCATGTCGGCGCGTACGTATTTTTCGGTGCTGGTGATGTTGGACCGCAGTGGTATGCCCGGCACTACCAGGTCTGTGGGAGTGTATGTTTTAGGCGACAGCGGGTGTTGTTTGTTGACAATTACCCAAAGACTTGCGGAATCGGTAAGCGAATACTGGTGGTTGTTGAAGCCGGATGTAGCCGGTGGTGCTGCTGAGGGATTTTGCTGAGACGAGAGTGTTTTTGCTGTACCCGCAGCCTGCGGGGTTGTATGGTGCCGGGCGACATACGTAGCTGTAGCGGCTACTATCAGCATAGCCACGGCTACTAGGATCACGGTAGCGAATCGTATGGGATTAGTTTTTCGGGGCTGCGAAGGCGCATACGTGCTGCGCCGTACGTTCACGCGCCGCTCGGAACGATACATTAACGTTTTTCCTTCAAAACATCGATAACCAGGGCGGCTGTCCAACTGAAATCCGGGGCGCCCAGACCCTGGCCTGTAAGCGGGTTGAAGTATTCATAAAAACCGTGCTCCTGCGCCATTTCAACCATAAGTTCAGCCAGCGCGTCGGCATGGTCGTGGTACCCGTAGCGCCGCAATCCCTGGATAATGAGCCAGTTCATATTAAACCAGGTCGGACCCTGCCAGTACCGGACAGGGTTGAACCAGGTAGAGTTAAGCGGGGCGCTGGGCACTGGATAGGCAGGGCCGAACAGATGCTCATTCTCTAAGGACTTAACAAGTGTGGCGGCGCGCTCTTTACTAATGCAGCCAGCATATAACGGCAGCAAGCCGGCAACACTTTGCTCTTTTAATAACCGGTGGGTCGTGAAGTCGCGCGGATAATACGATTCGGTATAGGGGTCCCACAGCTCGTCAAGAGCGCGTGCTGTTTTGTACATACGCGCCGTAAGTTCTTCAGGAATGTCCGCCCGAATACTTTTGGCAATCTCTAGCAAGTGCTCGTTTGCTCTGACGAATATACAGTTGAAGGCCAGATCTTCAATAGCAAACAGTGAGTGCTCCAATATCTTGTTGATATTGTATTCTTTGCGGCGCAGACGGCGCTGAGCATCGTATAGGGCCATAGCCTCGATGTTAGTAGGGCGCTGTTCAGGCGCAACGTGGCGGGTGTCCAGCCGGAAAAAACTGAGCAGCGCTGCTAGGCGGGTTTTGTCGAGCACTCTGATCCACCAAGGCAGCAAGTGCTCGTTCATATCGGCCATCCACGGCGGGGTGGTGTCGAGCCCTGTTTCCCAGGGGTGGATTACCAGGGCGAGTCCTTCCTTGTGCGGATCGCGGTCGGTGTACAGCCACTGATGGTAGGAGAGCAGGGCTGGGAATACTTGGCGGTACCAGCTGCGCCGTTCTACCACCGACATTTTTTTACCAATTTGCACCACGGCTTCGGCCAGCATGGGCGGCTGGGTAATGCCACTGGTGCTGATATCATCCGGCGCGTAGGGGCTGACCCAGCTGCGCCAGACGCCAAGGTAGGGGTGAGCTTTGCGGCCGGGGGTAAGTATCATGTGAGGCACCATGCCGTTGGACCATTGGCCGCGTAAGAGGCTCAAGATTTCCATTTTAGCTCGTTCGACGTCATAGTGCCGTTGGCCGATGGCAATAAAACAGCTATCCCACAGCCATTGATGAGGGTATAGGTCTTTAGCGGGCACAGTATATAGTCCGCGGTCGTTTTGGCTGAGTATTTCTTTTGCTGCTGCAAAAAGTTCTGCAGTATCGCTCATGCTTTCCAGTATAGCGCGTTTAGGCGGTGAACAGTGAGCTATTGACAAAATATAGTACCTTGTATAACATAGTAGTGTATGAATGAAGATACCACATCGTCCATCGAACAGCAGGTAAGTGTGCAAATGCGCAAAGGACTGCTGGTGTACTGCGTGCTATTGCTGTGTGAAGACGGCAAAGTATATAGCTCGGATATTATTAAGCAGCTCCGTCAAGCGGAGCTCATCGTAGTGGAAGGTACGCTGTACCCCTTGCTCAGCCGCCTGGGCCGCGATAAGATTTTGGCCTACGAATGGCAGGAGTCAGAGCAGGGGCCGCCGCGCAAGTATTACTGGCTTACAAACAGTGGACGCCAATTACTTGACGCATTGCGGGCATCGTACCATCAGCTGCACGCATCAGTTAGTCGTTTAGAGAAAGGAATCGTATGAACGAAATAACTAAAATTCATTTGGGCCGGCAGTCGTTCGTTATTGCCGTTGACGCCCACAAGCTACTGCAAGATTATTTACATGACATACGGCGTCAGGTGGGCGC
>JARIHB010000164.1 GCA_029288515.1 Candidatus Saccharimonadota bacterium
GCGCTGATGGCGCCTACCGAACTGCTGGCCCGGCAGCACGCCGATACCTTGTATAGATTGTTGGGACCGCTTGGCTTCCATGACCGGGTTTCGCTGCTGGTGGGCGGCATGAAAACGAAAGAGAAGCACACCGGCTACGAGCATATTGCTGCTGGCCACATTCAGTTTATTATTGGCACCCACGCGTTAATCCAGGAGAAGGTGGATATGCATAAACTGGGCCTGATTATTATCGACGAGCAGCATCGCTTTGGGGTGGAACAGCGCAAGAAACTGATGGCGAAGGCCGGCCATATGCCGCACGTGCTGAGCCTGACGGCGACGCCGATCCCGCGGTCGCTAGCGCTTACCCTGTATGGTGAACTGGATGTGTCAGTGCTTGACGCCAAACCGGCCGGGCGTCAGCCGGTGATTACGCGCATTTGTTCGCCTAATTCACGCACCCAGCTGAACGAAGCGGTCCAGAAAGAATTAGAGGCTGGCCGGCAAATGTTTGTGGTGTGTCCGCTGATTAGCGAATCGTCTACCAGCAAGGCCAATTCGGCCGAAAAGATATATGAACAGTTCAGCATGCACGATTTTAAAAACTGGCGGGTCGGGCTGCTGCACGGCAAGATGAAGCCAGCCGAGAAGAATGATATTATGAACGACTTTGTGGCTCATAAGATAGACGTTCTGGTAAGCACCACGGTGATTGAGGTGGGCGTGGATGTGCCAAACGCCAGCATTATGCTTATAGAAGCGGCCGACCGGTTCGGTCTGGCGCAGATCCATCAGCTGCGCGGCCGTGTGGGGCGCGGTGGCCATAAAGGCTATGCGTACCTGATGATGAGTGATTCCAAAGCGCCGCCCAAGCGTTTGCAAGCGCTTGAGCAAAGCAATGACGGCTTCAGGCTGGCTGAGCTGGATTTGGAGCTGCGCGGCCCCGGTGCTATCTATGGAACCATGCAGCACGGGGCCTTGGATTTGCGCATTGCCAAGCTCAGCGATGTACGACTTATAGCTGCCGCGCGTAAAGCGGCCCAGAAATTTATCGATAAGGGTGAGGATTTGGTACAATATCCTCAGTTACATCAGCACGTCCTTCGGGTTCGCGCTGTCACCAATTTAAACTAACATTCATGTACTCATTTGTTTTGCACGCGCATCAGAAGATAGACCGGGTGGCTTTACGCCATCTGCACAAGCTTGTGTCAGACTGTTCCAAATTTCCATCGCAGCGTGAAATACTGCATTTTGAAGGCGGCAATGGGCCGGATGCGCCGAAGTTTAAACGGACGGCCGACGACCAGCCATGGCACTTCATTGACCCATTCAACAGTGAAGATACCAGTCTGCATGTAATTGTAGGCGACCACTACGACCGGCTGGTTAAGGCTTTACGGCAGAATGATCGTACCCGTGCGTCGTTTGAAGCGGCGTGGCTGGCACACGCTTTGGTAGATGGCATGACACCGGCGCATCATTATCCATATGAAGAGGAAATGGAGCGGCTGCGTGGCGAGCGCACCGGCGCGCGTATCGGTCTGAAGGGACGGGGGCTGGTGCGCGGAGAAAATGCCCGGGACTCATTGATCCGTAACCTACAGCTGGTGGGGCCGCGTGGCCTTATGACAAGTCATACCGCTTTTGAAGCTGGCGCTTATATGGTGCTAGCCCCCTCTCGGCTACACCGCGGGATGCCTAAAGCTGATGATATTGCAGAGCTGAACAAGCATGGCGTGATCGAGTATTTTAAACATATGACCCGTGAGGTCGGAGCCTTAGGCATGTTTGACAGCTATTTAGAAGAGGGCTGGACGCCGAAACTGGCGCGTCTGGTGCGCCGCGAACTGGGACCGCGCATGGTTATGATGGTAACGCTTGCCTGGTATGCGGCTGCCGTGGAAGCGGGCGTGATTACCCCGGAGCGGCGATGAGAATTGTCGCCGGTGCGCTTGGCGGCCGCCAGTTTGACTCGCCGGGTACCTTCAAGACACACCCGATGAGTGACAAAGCTCGGGGCGCACTATTTAATATGCTGGGTGATGTTTCAGGTCTAACGTTTCTGGACGCTTTTGGCGGCAGCGGTGCGTTGGCCTTTGAGGCTGTCAGCAGGGGCGCGGACCGGGTTACTATCCTGGAGCAGGATCTGGCGGCTCAAAAGACCATCGAGCGTAACATCCGGCTGTTGGGCGTAGAGGAACAAGCACGACTTATTAAGGCATCGGCCGGCGCGTGGCTGCATACCAGTGATGAACAATTTGACATTGTACTGTGTGATCCGCCGTATAATGACCTGCAGCTGAGCCTTATACGTCGGCTAGCCGAACGCGTTAAGTCAGAGGGTCTGCTGGTACTGTCATGGCCGGCAACTGGCGCGGAGCCGATACATGGCGACGGATATGGCCGGGTAGCACAGCGTTCCCACGGCGATATGCAACTCATTTTTTACCGCCGTTCGGCTGATGTATAAATCACCTCATTTTTAGGCTACATAACGGACGAGCGTATGCTAGACTCCGGGCATGAGCAAAACGGATACCGATTACGTAACCAAAGCCGAACTCGCCACCGAATTTAACCGGTTTCGTGTGGAGTTCAGGAAAAAAATTAAGCAGGATATGGTTGAGGTCGTATCCGATATTGTGTCAGATATGGCAGCACAGATACTCACCGTTGTGGCCGAGCGTTTCGACCAAGTTGACGCTCGCATGGATCGCATGGGTCAGCGCATGGATAAAATGGACGAACGATTCGACACCATTGACAAACGATTTGACCGCCTTGAAGGCAAGATGGATAAGATCGACAGGCGCTTGGTCCGGGTGGAGGCTAAACTGGACACCCACAGCGCAATGCTTATAGAGGATGACAAACGGTTGACCATACTGGAAGCTCTGGCGTCCTAGCTGGCATTTTACGCTGTTTTTTAGTACAATAGCCCCTATCGCCACGGGGATGTGGTGGAATGGTAGACACGCATGCCTTAGGAGCATGTGCCGCAAGGCGTGAAGGTTCAAGTCCTTTCATCCCCACCAGGAGCTTTATGAATAGCCACTACAACCAGCAGCCGCATATGCAGCCGGTGCGTCGTTCCGGTTTATTCGCTGTTGCCTAGTGCTTCTGCAAAACGCCGGGACCGCCCGGCGTTTTCAGTCTGTTACAATTGAATCAAAGGAATAATCATGGCACTTTCAACTCAACCATACAAAGGGGCGCGCGACTTTTACCCCGAAGATAAGCGTTTGCAAAAGTATATGTTTAGCCTGATGCGTAAGGCGGCAGAACAGTTTGGTTACGAAGAGTACGATGCGCCGATACTTGAACCAATCGATATGTATCTGGCGAAGTCGGGGGAAGAGATTGTAAACGATCAGACCTACCTATTCCAGGATCGCGGCGGCCGTAATGTGGCCATCCGGCCAGAGATGACGCCCACGGTTAGCCGCATGGTAGCGGCTCGCCGCCAGGAACTGGCCTACCCTTTACGCTGGTATTCCATACCAAACCTATGGCGATACGAACGGCCGCAGCGCGGCCGTTTGCGCGAACACTGGCAGCTGAACGTTGATATCTTCGGCGTCGACAATTTGCTGGCTGAAGCCGAAGTTATTCAGGTAGCCGACGCTATTTTAAAAACCGCCGGCGCTACCCACGATATGTACACGATCCGGCTCAACAGCCGCAAGCTGATGGATTTTATATTTACCGACTATTTGCAACTGGACAGCGTACAGATACACATGATTTCCAAGCTGATCGATCGTATGCACAAAATAGAACGCGAAGACTTTATCGCTGAAGCCGATGCCGTCTTTACGCCTTCACAGCGTGACGCCGGCGCCAGCAACAAGCTGATCGGCCTGCTGCGCACCAAGAACCTCGACCATTTACCTGAAGCTATCCGTCACAGCGGCCCGGCCATGGAGCTGAAAGAATTGCTGCACACCCTGAAGAACGCCCGAATTACCAACGCCACCTTCGACATTACAATTATGCGCGGCTTTGACTACTATACTGGCATCGTGTTTGAGATTTTTGATGAAAATCCCAACAACAACCGTTCGATGTTAGGCGGGGGTCGCTATGACGGCCTGGTGGGGCTGTTTGGTGTGGAACCGGTGCCGACCGTGGGCTTTGGTTTTGGCGATGTGACATTCCAGAATTTCCTGCAGGGCCACGACTTGCTGCCGCCGATCCGTCCGGAAACAGACGTGTATATTGTACTGATTGGCAGCACTTACGCGAAGGCCCAACATGTTGTCGAAGATATGCGCGAAATGGGCGTGCGCGTCGCCGTGGACATCACCGGCGCCAAGGCTGACAAGCAAATCAAAACAGCAGTGAAAAAGGGCATTCATTACGCAATGTTCATTGGCGAGAAAGAGCTGGAAGAAGAGCAGTACGAAATAAAAAATCTGATGACCGGCGTATCCGAACGCCACAGCGCGGCCCGGATCGCCTCGATAGTCCAAGACTACCGCGGCGACAGCGATTGAGGTTGTAAATTTTACGTAAAAAGTATATAGTTGTCATCTATATATGACACACGAAGTACCACGACCCGAACCTATGGGACCCGCCCTTGGTGCAGACGAGTACCAAGCAGCGCTGCCTGTACCCCAGACAGGCAAGGTGTCAGCTGGCTTTCATGAGGGTGATGATGCCGTATTATTTCCCCAAGTCATGCTTTCACCTACCCATGATGCCTTGGTGGCAGACACTGCTCGCTCTATAACCACTACCTTGCGCCGCGCATCAGTGGCCTATTGGCTAACCGGTGGGCCGGTAGGCGACTTAGTTCGCCGCATATCCCACCGCGGCGACAGCGGACCTGAGCAGGGTGGGCCGGCACCGGCGCTTTATACATGGCTTGAAATTACAGACGCACACAAAGCAGGCGCCGTTGACCAGGCTGCTTTGTGTCGCATGCGGGAATTCCTCGACAGAAAAGTACAATAGGCTGGGGCAATAGCTGTAGTGTGAAGACTGGAGCGGGCGTGTCCAGTCTTTTCTCTATATAGCCAATCCGTGCGTAATCTGTTACAGTCAATACTCATGCAAGTGAGTACAAAGAATCTATCTGACACCAAAGTGCAGCTGACGCTGGCCGCTGATGCCGACGTGCTGCACGAAATCAAGCAGGAGACGCTTAAGACGTTTGCCCGCAGTATGAAGGTTGCCGGGTTCCGTGAGGGTAAGGCTCCGCTGAACCTGGTTGAAAAATATGCCGACCCTGCCCGGCTGCAATCCGAGTTCCTGGAGCGGGCGATCAATCGCCTGTACCTGGACGCGATTGAAGACCAAAACCTGCGCCCGGTAGATCAGCCACAGATTAAGATCACCAAATTCGTGCCGTTTGACACGCTGGAGCTGACAGCCGAAGTAGAAGCAGTGGGCGACATCAAGCTGCCCGATTATAAGAAAATTAAGCTGACACCCGAGAAGGTAACGGTTGCAGCTAAGGACGTCGACGAAGTTATCACTAATCTGCGCACCCGTGAAGCCGAAAAGAAGGATGTGACGCGTGCCGCCACAAAAGGCGACCAGGCGACCATCGACTTTACGGGCGTTGATACGAAGACCAAGGAGCCTATCCAGGGTGCTGATGGCAAAGACTATCCGTTGCTGCTGGGCAGCAATACCTTTATCCCAGGCTTTGAAGACAATCTGTTGGGTGTAAAGACCGGCGAAGAGAAGACGTTTACCATTACTTTCCCGAAGGATTATGGCGTAAAAGCGCTACAGAACCGCAAGGTGGACTTTACCGTAACCGTACACAAGGTGCAGGAACTAGTAGAGCCGAAGCTGGACGACGAGTTTGCAGCGAAGGTCGGCCCATTCAAGACAGTTGCCGAGCTGAAAGATGACATTAAAAAGCAGCTGCAGGCCGAAAAAGAGTACCAGGCCAGCCAGAAATACGCCGACAACCTGATTACAAAGATTACCGAAAAGGCTACCGTTGCCATTCCTCAGGTTTTGATTGACGAGCAGATTGACCGCATCGAACGCGACCAGCGCCAGAACCTGATGTACCGCGGCCAAACATGGCAGGAATTTTTGGACAGTGAAGGTTTGACCGATGAAACTTTTCGTGAGAAACAGACAGACGCAGCCGCGCTGCGCGTAAAAGCCGGCCTGGTATTGTCGGCCATTGCCGAAGCGGAGAAGATTACGGTAACCCCCGAAGAGCTCGAAGGCCAGCTGACCAGTTTGCGTGCCCAGTATCCTGATAAGCAGATGCAAGCTGAACTTGCCAAGCCTGAAGCCCGCCGCGACGTTGCCTCGCGCCTTATGACCGAAAAGACGCTGGCTAAGCTGAAAGAATACGCTGCCGGAAACTAAGATCATATAGACAAGGAGGGTATATATGGGTATAGACAGTAGAGAAGGTGCGCCTGATGTGCCGCGGCAGCTACCGCCTGAGATGATGACGTACGTTTTCGATGACGAAGTTAGCCGGTTGTCCAGGGAGCAAGATCCGGGAGTGGGAGTGGCTGATTTAATGCGCCAGCGCCTTATTGAATCACGAGGGCCACTCGACACCGTGATCAGCTTTGACAGAGCGGTCGGTAATCTGTCGCCCGGTCAGGCAGGAGATTTGTCCCTGGCCGGCGGACCGGTATGGGGTGACAACGCGCCGGGGTGCATTGAGTACTCTCCCACGGGGAATGGCCCTGGAAAAGACCGCCGCCGTAGCGAAGATGAGCCGGTTATTGATGAGCCCGCTCCGCCATATCCGTATCTATGCGTTGAGATGTCACCTCGCTCAGACCATGACCCGGCCAACAGTACCCGGTTGCTGGAAACTGCCGCCGCGCTCGGTCTGCCTCCAGAATTTCACGCTTACGTCGCTGCGCAGGCAGCCAAAAGAAGGCGGGCTCAGCAGCCCGACGGGCAGTAAATAGCGCCCTTGCATCTGACTGTCTAGAGTGTATAGTAGACCCCATACTTTAAACAAAGGGAACGATATGGGTATTGAAGACAGGGGGGATGATGCATCCGACGAGCAGCATGTGCCAGGTTATGGCGAGCAGCTTTTAGGCAGCGTAGCCCGGTATGGAGGCCTTGTAGAGCCGCCTGCTCAGTCGAATTGGAAGCTGGACCCGTCCCTGACCGAAGCTTACAGTCATCCTGGCGCAGACATAGACTTGAGGGTAATTGATATGTCAAAGGGCGATACTACCTTCCAAGAATTAGCGACACGCCTGGGTGCCCTAGGTAACGAGGATGCGCACAGAATTACAATTTTACACCCAGGCGAATCCGGCGGAGAGATTCGGCCCGATGTTCTAGCCGGAGTACTACTGCCCCCTCCAGACCAGCCCAACGAACAGCCTGAAATCCGCCCAGACCAACAATAAGCAAAAGAGGAGACTATTATATGGGTATTGAAAGCGGTGATACATCCGACGAACAACAATCTCAAGAGCTGGAACTATACACTGGCCTTCAGCTGTCTCTTATACACATCT
>JARIHB010000183.1 GCA_029288515.1 Candidatus Saccharimonadota bacterium
TCGTGGGCTCGGAGATGTGTATAAGAGACAGAGGTGAGTCAGTGTATTATCCGAACATCGATCTGGCATCGGTAGCAGATCCAAACTTCAACCCGGCAACGGCCGACTTTTTCACCATTGCCGACCCGGCGCATGACCCACAAAAGGAAACAAAGTGGACAAGCGTCTATGACGATCCTGCCGGCAACGGCTTGCTGATAACCGCATCGCATCCTATATATGCCGGGCAGGGCAAAACGTTTGCCGGCGTCATCGGCACCGATGTGCCGCTGAGTAATATTGCGAAGAATATCGAAGATTATAGCCCTATCGAGAGTTCATATGCATTACTGGTAGACAAAAGCGGGCGGGCTGTGGCGTTGCCGCAGCAGGGATATAAAGATATACTCGGCCGGCCGGCCGCCGCCAAAGAATTTGGCTCCAGCCTTACAAAACCAAAAGGCGGTTTTGGTAAAGTGCTTACTGCTATGCGCGCTGGTAAAAGCGGTTTTACCGTGACTGACACCGCTGGTGGTTCGCAAGTGTATGTTGCCTATGCGCCGGTAAGCGGCACGGAATTTAGCTTGGGCATTGTAGCAAAGCAGGCGGCCTTACTACGCGTTGTGTCAACGATGCACACTAAGGTCCAGAATGCCACGCGCAATGTATTGTATGTGCAGATGCTCCCCGCTGTTGTGCTGTTGTTTGCACTGGTCTGGCTGGCGGGGCTGTATTACATACGGCTTATAACTGATCCGATTATCGCGCTCACCAACCAAACGCGGGCTGTACGGCGGGGGAACTTTACCCAGTCAGTTAGCGTGCAGTCATCAAATGAAGTTGGCAAGCTCGCTGCAGCGTTCAATAGTATGCTTGGCCAGTTGGAGGCTTCATACCGCTCGCTTGAAAAGAAAGTCCGTGAGTTGGCTGCGGCTAAGGCAAAGGACGAAGCCATGTTGAATAGTATGGGCGACGGCGTGATTGTAACCGACCATGATGGCCGGACACTGCTGGTGAATAAAGCGGCAGCAACCCTGCTGGGCTTTAGCCGGGGCGCTTCCCTGGAAGGACGTGCCGACGCACTAGAGCTGTCCGACGAGCAGGGCGAACAGTTGGCGCCCGATAAGCGTCCGATGCAGGAAGCGCTGCGCACCAGCAAAATGGTGGTGCGAACAGTAACACTGCAGCGCCATGGCGTGCGGGCCGTGTTGTCGGTGACGGCGACGCCCGTATTCGAGCGAGAAAAACTGATAGGCGGCGTGCAGACGTTCCACGACGTGACACGCGAAAAAGAGATCGACCGCATGAAGACAGAATTTATTTCGCTGGCATCCCATCAACTGCGTACGCCCATCAGTGCTATCAAATGGTATGTCGAACTACTGATGAGTGGCGACGCCGGCAAGCTCAACAAGCAACAGAAGGATCTGCTGCAGAGCGTTGATCTGTCTAACGACCGCATGTCGAAGCTGGTGGGCGCCCTGCTGAACATCTCGCGTATTGAATCAGGACGTATCATGGTCGATCCGAAGCCAACAGATATGCATGAGTTTGTAAAGGGCATTGTAGCCAGCGTTGAGAGCAAGCTAAAGCAGCGCAATCAGAAAATAGCAGTCACCATCGACCCGGCAATTAAGACTGTGGCCATCGACCAGCGGCTGATTGGCGAGGTGTATCTTAATTTGCTGACTAACGCCAGCAAGTACACGCCCAAGGGCGGCCGCATTAGTGTACAGATAGCAGTTAAGGGCCACGAAATAGTAACCAGCATCACCGACACCGGCTACGGCATTCCAAAGGCTGACCAGCCAAAGATTTTCCGTAAGTTCTTCCGGGCTACAAACATCTTGCGCGTCGAAACCGACGGCACCGGCCTGGGTTTGTATCTGGCAAAATCTATCGTGGAATCTTCCAACGGCCGCATATGGTTTGAGAGCCGGGAAGGCAAGGGGACGACCTTCTTCTTCACACTGCCGCGCGAGGGCATGACTCCTCACAAGGGTGAAGTAACGTTGGAAGCCGACACGGCCTAAGCTGTCATAGGAAGCTTATGTTTTGCGCCAAGGCTCTTGCTTTGTCTGGTATAAATATATAGCATATACAGCATGGTAGAATTTGATTCTTCGTTTGCCGATGAAATCCGTGAAGCAGTTGTGGATTTACCCCTCTACCGAGACGGCCCAGGGGTGGACTATACGAACGCCGACGTGGCCTATGCGCTGAACGTCACGCTTATACATGATCCGCTTATACGGCGTGACGAACAAACAGGCGCCTATTTGCCTACTAGCACCGCCGAAGCCTTATTGGTCCAGAGGGGCAGGGGTGACGGTCAAATCGGTGCGTTTGGCGGCGTTTCGGGATATATCGATACGGTGCATGACCCAACCGGGCAGGTTCCAGATGTCGATTTTAACCCCGTAGATTACACTGCACGCACGGAGTTAAGTGAAGAGTGCGGCCTGTCGGGAAGTGCCTTGAGTGGTATGGAGTTTCATCCGGGACAGCGGTTTAGTGAGCCAAGGAAAAATGGCGGTGAGGTGCACGTTATACCAGTTGCTGGTTTGTGCATCCAAAAGCCCGAAGTACTGCCTGACGGCGTCGAAGTTACAGATTATCAGTGGCGTCGACTGAATGAGATAGTGCGTATGGACGATCTGTCACCGGGTTATGCTAGCCATACTTTGCCATCCGCACTTGGTGCACTCGGTTTGTCCCCTGAACAAGTGGCTGGCGTACTTGGTGTTGAACATACGGAAGAATAACGAAAATCCGAGCCAAGACAGGCGTACAATGACGGTATGCATACGCTAACTTCACTTGTCGACGCCTCGGCGCAGCTTGAGACTTGGTTTCCGGCTAAACGCAATCGGCACCGTATGACGCTTGACCATATGCGGACGCTGATGGCGTACCTTGGCGATCCGCAGGATGCGGTTAAGGTAGTCCATGTTGCTGGTACATCGGGAAAAACATCAACCGCCTACTATGCGGCGGCATTACTGCATGCTGCCGGCAAGCGGGTAGGGCTGACGGTGTCGCCCCATGTTGCGTCGCTTAATGAGCGCGTGCAGATTGATATGAAGCCGCTGCCGGAGTCTCTCTTTTGCGACGAGCTGAACACGTTTTTGAGTTTAATTGAGCAGGGCGGTTTTACAGACTTGACCTATTTTGAGGTCTTGTGCGGGTTTGCATATTGGCAGTTTGTGCGGCAGCACGTTGAGTATGCCGTAGTAGAGGTAGGTATTGGCGGCTTGCTGGATTCAACAAACGTGGTAACGCGTGCCGATAAGGTGTGCATTCTGACTGATATCAGTTTCGACCATATGAGCATCTTGGGTCATACGCTGTCCGAAATCGCCACACAAAAAGCGGGCATCGTACAGCTGCATAATAGTGTGTTCTGCTGGCAGCAGCGTACGGAAATAATGGAAGCCTTTCAGCGCGCTGCGCGCCAAAAACAAGCTGATCTGGAGGTGCTTCATACCAATTATGCGCCGCAGGATCTGTCCTTTTTACCGCCCTTCCAGCAGCGTAACTTCCAACTGGCACTGCACGCCGTACGGGCTATACTCCGCAGAGACGGAGGCAAGCTGTCGCCGCAATCAATGCAGCTCGCCGCGCATATCACCGTGCCAGCACGTATGGAAGTGTTTCAGATGCGTGACAAGACGGTTATCGTTGACGGATCGCATAATCAGCAAAAGATACATGCCTTGACCGAGGCGATAAAAGCTCAGTATCCCAGCATGCCTGTAACGATCATTGCCGCCTTTACACGCAGTAGCCGGCCGGAGCACCGTATTGACGGCGGCCTAAAGGAACTCATGAGCGTGGCGAACTATATGATACTCACGTCGTTTATTGTTGATCGCCGCTCGCCCCACCCCTCGCTTGACCCTCAAGTTGCTGCCAGGCTGTGTGATGCTGCCGGCTACAACACGTATGCTGTCGTTCCCGATCCGGATGCGGCCTTCGATGCTGCACTCGCCCGCACGGAGCCTATCGTGGTGGTAACGGGATCGTTTTTCTTATTGAATCATATCCGGCCGTTACTGCTGCCTGCCGCGTAATGCGGCAGGCTTGCTGCGGGACGCTATAATAATAAGAATGAGCGTATTAGAGGGGCCACTGGTATTCGTGGATATAGAGACCAATGGGTTAGACCATCTGCGGGGGCGGATAGTCGAGGTGGCTGCTATTCGCGTTGAAGAGGGGCGGATAGTACGCGAATTTCGCCAGCTGATCGACCCGGGTATACCGTTGCCGCAGTTTATTACCCGGCTGACGGGTATCCGCGATGCTGATCTACGGGACGCGCCACTGTTCATAGCAATTGCTGACGAACTTGAGGAAGTCCTGCAGGGGGCGGTATTTGTGGCCCATAACGTACGGTTCGACTATTCATTCTTGAAGCAGGAATTCAAACGGATAGGCAAAGAATTTAAGCCGGCACAGCTGTGCACAGTGCGACTCTCAAGAGCACTGTACCCCGAACAGCGCAGCCACAAGTTACAGGAGCTTATCACGCAGCATAATTTACAGGTATCGGCCCGCCATCGGGCCTACGACGACGCTCATGCCTTATGGCAGTTTGTGCGGCATGCGCAGGCGGCATTTGCGCCGGAGGTGGTGGAGCGTGCAGTGGCCCAGCAGCTGAAGAAGCCGTCACTTCCCAAAGCGTTGGATCCTGACGCGCTTGCCCGCCTGCCCGACGGCCCAGGGGTGTATATTCTGGAAGATGAAAAAGGCAAACCTATATACGTGGGTAAAAGCGTGCATATAAAAACACGGGTGGCATCACATTTCATGCGCGACCACGAGAATGTTGGTGAGTTTAAACTCGCGCAGCACGTGCGGGCCATTACGGCTCACGAAACAGCGGGCGAACTGCAGGCCTTGCTGTTGGAATCACAGCTGGTAAAAGAAATGCAGCCCCTATACAACAAGCAGCTACGTCGCGCCTCAAAATTGCTGCTGGCAAGGGCAGTACCGAACGAGGCGGGGCATATCACCATTCAGTTGGAAGAAGCGAGCGCTGTTACGCCCGAGGATGTGCCGCACATATTGGCTCTATTTGACCGGCGTAGCAAAGCAAAGCATACACTGGAAGGCATGGTAAAGGATTGGCAGCTGTGCCCTAAACTATTGGGGTTAGAGAAGACCAAGGGGGCGTGCTTTCAGTACCAGCTACACCGTTGTAACGGGGCGTGTATCGCGGAAGAAGATGCCGCGTATTACAATGCCCGGCTACAGTCGGCGTTTGTACATGCGCGCATTGCCCATTGGCCCTATAGCGGGCCGGTGCTGGTTCAGGAGAAGACCGCCGAAGCACGGTACGGCATTGTGGTTGACCAATGGTGTGTAATGGCTGAAGTAGTGCAGCCCGATCCGTTTACTCAGCCGCAGCTTATCCAGAAACCGCGGGTCTTTGACATTGATGCCTACAAAATTATCCAGTCTTATTTTACTCATAAGTTACGGCAGCTTACTATCCAACCGGTATCGTTAGCCGCGTTGCAGCGTCAGTTTAGCGCCGTCTAGAGGCTAAACCATTGACACCTCCCGGCAACATAGCTACGGTAAGTAGAGAGCTAAAAGCGGGGGTAGCAATGGTTACGTATAAGAAGGTTGACTCTATCACACCAGTGGTTGAGTTTATAGTGGAGCGTATTATTAATTCGTTGCACGTAGGCAAACAGGTGTTGTGGATTGTCGCCGGGGGTTCTGGTATAAAAGTGTCGGTGGCGGTCTCTAAACTGCTATACGATAAAGATTTGCGCCTGTTAACGGTTACACTCACTGATGAACGATTTGGGCCCGTCGGCCACCCCGACTCCAATTGGCAGCAGTTACGCCAGGCTGGGTTCGACCTGCCGGGCGCGTCATTAGTGCCGGTTTTGGAAGAGGGTGAAGACTTTGCCTTAGCTACAGAAAAATTCAATGACAACCTCAGAGGATTAATTCGCAATGCCGATTATCGACTTGGTTTTTTCGGTATTGGTGCTGATGGCCATACGGCGGGCATACTGCCAAATAGTCCGGCGGTTACGGCAACCGACTACGCTACAGGATATGACGGCGGCCGTTATCAACGCATTACTATGACGCCGACCGCTATCCGTAAATTAGATGAGGCGGTTGTGTATACGGTTGGACAGGAAAAGTGGCCGGTTATCGATGCCTTTGACGGCGATGTGCCCCTAGCTACGCAGTCCGCTCAGGCTTTGAAGCAAGTACCTAAGCTTACTATCTGTAATGACCGTAAAGGAGATATTGTATGAAGGTTGCCGTAGCGGGTTTGGGTCGTATGGGCATGCAAATCGCCCGCAAGCTCGCTGAGGGCGGCCACGACGTTATTGCTCACAACCGCAGTCGCGAACCGATCGTAGCAGCAGCGGCGTATGGTGCACGGGCTGCGTACACTAAAGAGGAAGTTGTACAGGCCTTTGACGGACAGCCGGTGGTATTGTGGATGATGATTCCGGCTGAAGTTTTTGACGCTGAACTAGCCGTTTGGTTGCCGCAATTGCCAAAAGGCAGCACTATCATCGATGGTGGTAATTCCGACTTTCGCAAGACACGCACACGGGCTGCAACCGTACAGGCGGCCGGCATGCATCTGCTTGACGTTGGAACGAGCGGCGGCGTATGGGGCTACAAAAATGGGTTCTCTATGATGGCCGGTGGTGACACTGCAGTGTTTGCCAACGTTGAGCCAGTGCTTCAGACTCTTGCCAACCCGTCCGGCGCATATAAGTATTTCGGCCTCAGCGGTTCCGGCCATTATGTGAAGATGGTACACAACGCCATTGAATACGGCATGATGGAATCATTGGCCGAAGGGTATCGCATGCTTAAGGAAGGGCCGTATGATGCCCTGGATCTGGCTGCCGCCGGAGAGGTATGGCAGCACGGCAGCGTAGTTGCTTCGTGGCTGAACGAACTGTCGCGTCAGGCGTTAGCCGAAAACGCCGACATGGAAGGTATCAACGGCGGCGTGGCTGAATCCGGCGAGGCACGCTGGACGCTGGAGACCGCGCACGAAGCAGGTATCAGCCTACCGGCTATCCAGGCTGCATTTGATGTAAGGCTGGCATCGCAAAAGGGCGAGGTGAGCTTTGCGACGAAGCTGCTTGCCGCGATGCGGAATAAATTCGGCGGCCATGCGGTAAACAAGTCATGAGCGCCGCCATGCCGACTATACTCATTATCATAGGCATCACTGGCGATCTCAGCCGCCGGAAATTATTGCCGGCCATCGAAGAGATCGTTGGGGCCGGGGCTGCACCCGAACAATTTGCTGTCGTGGGTATAACGCGCCAGGCGGTAAGCGCCAAAGAGGTGCTTAAGGATGCAGCGGTAAAACGGCCTGATTTTCTGTCGGCCCACCTGCGTATGTATCGAATGGATGTTACAAAAACGGACGAATATGCCGGCCTAGCCGCCTACTTGCATGACATTGAGGCCTCGTTTGGCGCCCCGGCTCAACGGCTTTTTTACGTGTCGGTGCCGCCGCAGGTTGCGCAACCGATCGTAGGCTGCCTGGGCGCCTCGGGCCTGGCGGGCAAACCTCATACCAAGCTCTTGTTGGAGAAGCCATTCGGTACCGATTTGGCGTCGGCGCGTGAGCTGGTGACGCAGATTTCGCGCTATTTTAGTGAAGACCAAGTGTACCGCATCGACCATTACTTGGCAAAGGAGATGGCTCAGAATCTTATCGTCTTTCGCAGTGGAAACACACTATTCCGCCGCTGTCTCTTATACACATCT
>JARIHB010000047.1 GCA_029288515.1 Candidatus Saccharimonadota bacterium
AGCAGACCGCTGGACTATGGGAGCGTGATCGCGTGGTACTGTGCCGCGGTAAAATCAGCGCTAAAGACCGCGAAGGCAATATCGGCGAGGAATTGAAGCTATTAGTAGACGACGCCCGCGAGATAACTGCCGAACAGGCGCAGGCGTATGTTGCTACCGGCCGCCGCCAGAAGCTGCCCGGCCAAAAGCGAAGCGCCGCAGCTGCGGTGAGCGGCGGCCGTCCAAGAGGCACGTTTACCGGTCCGGGGGCTGCTGCAACAGCACCCTCGCAGTCAAAAACTCCGTCCACCGCGCCGCGCCTCTATGTACGATTGAATGATAGCAGCAATCAAGAATTACTTATGAGTCTAAAGCAGGTGCTCGACGGGAACCAGGGTAGCACCGAAGTCGTGCTAGTGCTCGGCCCGGCTGATGGTAAGCAAATAATCAAGCTGCCGGTGAAGTGCAGCACCGAAGAGACGACGCTGGCCAAACTGCGTGATGTCGTGGGCGCGCCAAACCTTATCGTGCAGTAGGGCTGCTGGTTGTGCAAGCATCTGAATAGCGGTACAATGGCGCGTATCGTTTAACTTGAGGAGCAATTATGGGCATGGAAACACCAGCGGAACCGCCAGCAGAGGAGCAGATACTATTAGGGCAGCTCGACGCCAGTGCCGCGGAACACATAGCAAGCGCGATGGGAGATACAGCGCCCCACTATACTCCCAACGCCTACCACGATGAGGACGGCGGTGTATCGGTAGGATATTCAGGAGTGGACTATACACCTGGCACTCGTCCTGCTCAGCCTCTGTCCGAGCTCCCGCCCGGGTTTATCGCCTTATATACGCCGGTCGCGACGGTGGAGACTATCAAATATTATGTCGTTGATGAACATGGTGTGCCTGTCGATAATGACAAGCCGCCTGCTAGCGAATAAGGTATACCTGCTGCTGCCACCAGTGCTATAATAAAACACTAGTTCTATAATCCCGTTTTCCGGTGGGGTAGTCTGTGCCTGTTGTGCTTCGTAAATTTCGTGAATGGTTTATTCGATATTATCCGGCAGAGATCGTCGGCACTGTGGGTGCGCTAGCTGGCGCGTATGCGGCGCACACTATAACCGGCTCGGTTGCGGTAGCGGCCATTGCCGGGTCAGTGGCTGAAACAGTCGGCTTTTATGGATATTTTGTGTGGCATGACGGGCGGACGCACTATCGGCGTCACCGCCGCACTGGACGGCTGCGTCGCGTTTGGTTGACTGTACTGTATACGGTTCGCGGCCTAGCCGTGGAGTTTGGGCCAGCTGAACTGCTTGACAGCTTCTTTGTGCGTCCCGCCAGTATGTATGCCGGGCAGGAGTTGTTCGGTTTTGCGGGCGGTGTGCTGGCTGGCAAGCTGGCGGCCGACCTGGTATTTTATGGTATTGCTGTGGTGGGGTACGAGAGCAAAAAATTGTGGTTTCATGCGTTCCCGGCGAACGGCACGTTAGTGCCTCAGCGGGTTGAAACCGAGCCTGAGATGATCGACGTTGCCAGTCTGGTTCCCTGGCGATAAGTCAGCCGTTATTATATAATTGTGCAATGGAACAACAGACCGACGAGCAACATATTCTGGACCAGGTAGGCCTGAACGCCGTGGTGGCCGCAGCGCGCATTGTGCCTACTTTTGATAAAACGGCACTTAGTGAATGGGCTGAAACGCATACTGAAGTGTACGAGCTGGGCGGCCAGCCGTTTCGTATGATCGTTGACCGTGGTGAAAATGCTGATCACGCTATTGTGGTGGGTGGTGAATTCGCTAATGGCACTGATGCGATTGGGGCTATTGCGCGGATGCAGGTGGTGCGCCGCCTGGTAGATACCGATGCCACGGTTATACTCCAGCCAAACTCCACCGCGCGCCAGGACAATATGAATTTTTCCGACTTTGAGCGGAACCAGTTGCTCAACGGTTCGGCCGCGCCGCTGTTGAACCGTTGCATGGTAGCGATAGACACTGCAGGGAATCCAGGGCAGCTTACGGCGTATGGTCCTTCGCAGGGCGGCGTACTGGCACTAGCGCTCGGCGCTCATAAGCATTATGCGCCGCCAGTGGCCGTGTCGGTCGTTGAGGCGCCAAACGTAGTCGAGCGGAGCACGGTGCGTATGCTCAAGAGTTACATTGGCTGCGGTGGCGATTTAAAAGTAAATATTGCCGCTAACTTTGATGACGGCGGTACACTGGGGGAGGAATTGATAGGCGATCTGTCGCTTAGAGGGTTAGCCACATATGGGCGGGGCGCCTTCCATCGGGATAACCGGGCGTTGCTGGGTATTATCAGACGAGGATCAGCGCAAGAGTTGATGCAGAGAACTATTGCTCGTGGGGGGAGTGTGGTGCATGCTTGGGCGACAGGGGATGCTGTCTCGCCCGCGGCAGCCAATGAGCAAATCGCCAAGACCATGATGTACGAGAAAGGCTCTGGGCGGTATGCTCACTATACGTTAGACGGGGACCACAGTATCACCAATGCCTATATCCTCAATGCGGCGTTAGTGCATCGGGCACGTTCGCTCGCCAACGTCTAAAGTGCATTATAGCCGCACCGGTTTGGTGTGCGGTACATAGGCGGCAACATCAGCAATAAAGTCGTCGATCCGTTCTTTGGTTACGCCGGGCATGCATATAACGTGGCTCCAGCCTTCGTGGGTGGCTAGCTGCCACTTGGTGACCAGCTGAGCTGATGGGGCCGCCATAACGACGGTCAGGGCATATGGATGACGCCAGGCCTTCCAGCCTACTTCCTGCAGTTTGGCAGTGGTGTAGGCTGCTAAACGTATACCATCCAGCGCACGCTGCTTGAAGCCGGCGTTGCCCCAGCGTTGGATGGCATACCAGAGCATCAGCGGTGTGTGACCATTGCGGGAGCCGGAGATGGTTGTGTCCCAGGAGCCAGTGTAGACACCGGAACGCATGACCCGGTCGCGATGGCTTTTGCGAATGATAATCACACCGGAAGCCATCGGGCAGCCAATGAATTTGTGGCCGCTGATACTGACACTGTCGGCTCCGTCGGCGAAGTCGAACGGCCAGTGCGGCTCCAGGTATGGCGCATATGCGCCGGCCAGCGCTCCATCACTATGAATAAACGAGCGGGCGACACCGGCCTGCTGCAGTGCTTTTTTAATCGATGTGACATTATCCCGTGCTTCAGTCATGGTGGTGCCGATGGTAGCAACCACAATCGCAGGCCGGTCCTTATATTGGGCGACTGTCCGGCGCAGATCGGTGTAATCCATTTCGCCGTCGGTTCGAGCACGCACTGTACTGTACTCCATATTGAGCAAGTGGATATTTTTGGGGTGGCTGTAATGCGCGGCCGATGAGTAATACACGCGAGCAGTTGGGTAGAGTTCACGTGCGACATACAGGGCGTAGAGGTTGCTTTCGGTACCACCGTTGGTTACATATCCCCAGCGATCGTCAACCGGGGCACGGAACAGGTCGGCAAAAAAAGTTATAACTTCTTGTTCAAAGTATTTGCTGTGGTTAGTGTGCAAGGGCGCTTTGTACGGATCGCCGATGTTATTTAATAGGTAGCCAAAGAAGGGGCGTAACTCATCGTAGATAAAATCAGTGGCAGCCGGAAAACCGATGAAGGTGCGGGCGTCTGCTTGTATCTGCTGCAGGTAATAGTCAAGCCGTTTGCTGACGGTACGGGGATCTGAAGGCATACGCACTCCATTTATGGTTAAGTAGTGCCGCCATAGATTTTAGCATATGTAGAAGGCGAACAGGGCATTTCATGCTAAACGGTTGAGCAGCGTTATCATATCGTCGACAGAATTAATATGGTGTTTGGCTTGCGAAGCGCCAGGGCCGACTTTGATGGTCCAAGCACTGTCGGGCATAACGCTAAACATATCTTCATCGGTGTAATCGTCACCGGCACACATAATGAAGTCCGGCTGGAGGCTAGCGATAAGCTCGCTAGCCTTTATACTTTTGCGAATGCTGGACGGTTTGATCTCGATGATTTTGTTGCCCTCATATATGCCGATATCGGTGCCATTGAGCAGCAGGCGCAGATCGTGTTTGAGGTTAGTGTTGCGTACGTATGCCAGCTCAGGTGCAACACCCCGGTAATGCCATACTAACGAAAAATCTTTTTCTTCAATGGTAGCACCCGGCGTGCGCTCGGCGTATTCGATGAGCGGCTTCCAGAGTGTGTGCTTGTATTCGTTAAACGAGGCGGCAGTTTTGGCCCACTGTTTGTTCCGATATACCCATGCGCCATGCTCGGCAATCAGTATCACGGGCAGCCGGCCAAACCAGGTATGCAGTGTGTCGCGATCGCGGCCGCTTACAATACACACTGTATTGCGCGGATCGGCGGCCAGGCGCGCCAACAGGCGCCGCAGTGCGGGCGATGGCCGGGCTTCGGCAGCATCGGGCGACCTGACGTACGACCGCAGCGTGCCGTCATAATCCAACAGGAATAGACGGTTGTGGGCCGTAGCGTAGTCATTGAATAGTTGTTGCTGGGTGGCGCCGCTCAGTGTGCGCCGCCGCAGCTCTTTGGCGGCAGCTGAGGCGCGCTGTAACTGCTGCATGAAGTCGTGTGCCCAGCGAGTAACTGAGTAATGCGATATGCGGTTTTGCATGCCAAGCAATGCCCGTTTTTGTTGCGCAACGGGCAGTTTAAGCGCCCGGGCCAGCGCTTCGGCAATTGACGGTTTGTCGTGAGGGTTTACCGGTATGGCCTCTGGCAATTCGTGGATTGCACCTGTCATTTCGCTGAGTATCAGTACACCTGGACGTTGTTGTTTGCTGGCAACGTACTCTTTGGCGACCAGATTCATGCCATCGCGCAGCGGTGTTACCAGGGCAACGTCGGCCATGGCATACAGCGCCACAATTTGCTCAAATGGCAGGTTCTTAAAGTGGTACGAGATAGGAGACCATTCCACCGTGGCATATTTGCCGTTAATACGGGCCACGGCCAATTCGATCTGGTCGCGTAATTGCCTGTAGGCGTCCACATCGGTGCGTGAGGGTACGGCGATTACCAGCAGCGATACTTTTTTGTGATATGCGGGATGGTTCGCCAGGAATGCATCAAAGGCTTCCAGACGCTCGGCAATTCCCTTTGAATAATCCAGACGGTCAACCGAAATGATGAGCTTTTGACCGATGTAATGCTCTTTAAGGCGCCGCATCTCTTCTTTTACTGGGGGGGTGTGGAGGGCCTCTGCGAATTTCTGGTAGTCGATGCCGATGGGAAAAACATCGGTTACGACAGCACGGTAGCCGGCAGTGACCACCCCCATCTTGCTTTCGTAGCCCAGCACTTGTTGTACGCTGCTGCTAAAATGGCGCGCATAGTCGTATGTATGAAAGCCGATAAGGTCGGCGCCTAACAGGCCTTTGAGTAAGTCAGCGCGGTGCGGCAGAAGGCGGAAAAGTTCGTATGAGGGGAACGGAATGTGCAGGAAGAACCCAATGCTGCTGTTATGCAGCTCTTTCTTGAGCATGCGCGGTAAGAGCATAAGGTGATAGTCGTGTATCCAGATGGTTGCTTCAGGGTTGGTGTAGCGCAGTACGGCCTTCTGAAATATTTGATTTACCTGCTTGTAAGCCTGCCACTGATCCCGGTTAAAGATAGCGTGGTGCTGGAAGTAATGGAACAACGGCCAAATGGTGGCATTGGCGTAGCCGTCATAATAATCATTAACCTGCTGTTGAGTGAGGAATACCGGAGCGCATTGGTACTTCCGCAGTTCTCTGGTAATACGGCGTTTTTCGGCAGGCGTGAGGTCGTCGGAGGCAATACCCGGCCAGCCAAGCCACATCTTGTCCTGGTCCATGCCAACAGAAGACATAGCGGTTGCCAACCCGCCGCTGCTGGGTTTGAATACTAACGTACCATTTTCCCTCGCTACATTAATGGGCAGGCGGTTCGAGACGATGATGAATGTGTGGTTGCGCATACTTGTACATTGGCATTATGCCATGACATACTGCTGGTATGAAGTATCGGATTATGGCAGGGGTGGTAGCACTGGTACTGATTGTGGCGAGCGGTGTGGTTGGTTACAGCGCTGGCAAACGAAAAAATGCCATATCTGATCCGGTAGGCGACGCTTATCCACTGCTTGCAAAGCGTACGCTTGTCAATAATCCTAACGACCCGCTTATTAACTTTACGCCACTCCGTAAGCAGCTGAATGACTATATCGATAAAAATGCTATTCATGGCAGCATGTATTTTGAGTATTTGCCGACCGGTACAGCAGTACGGATTGCCGATGATAGGTTGCAGGAGGTGGCCTCGCTGCTTAAGGTGCCGGCTGCCATGGAGCTATTTAAGGCGGCAGAATTGGGGAAGGTGCAGATCGATACGCCTATCGCGTTGAAGCAGCAATGGCTTAGCGACGACTTCGGCACGTTATATCAGAAGGGGGCTGGCTACCAGCTAACTCCCCGCGAGGCGACGCGTACCATGCTTCAGCAATCGGACAGCACTGCGCTCAATGTCGTCCGGGCTTCCATCGGCGACCGGCTTTCGTCTGAGAATGCTGTACTGAATGCTGTGGATATTGATTACGCCCAGGGTGAGGATATGACACTTTCGCTCAGCGCCCGGTCGTACAGCTCGTTATTGAAGTGCCTGTATTTTTCGTGCTACGTAAACCACAAGGACTCACAAACGATCCTTGAGTACCTTACACAAACCCCCTTCAATGCCCGGATTGTAGCCGGTATACCAGATAAAACTATCAAAGTGGCGCACAAAGTGGGCGTTATCGGTGATACTAATCAGGCGGATTGCGGTATCATATATCTTCGCAATCGCAATTATATTTTGTGCATGGTGGTGAACGGGCCTGACGATACATATGTCGACAAATACATGGCGGATATGTCGAATATGGTGTACCGGTATGTAACCAAGTGATGCGCTATTAGAAGGGTGTGTCGTCGGGTTGCTGCAATCCCCCGGTGAAGGTGCGGCCGTGCATCAGCCGTTTCGCTGGGTCGGCCGTGAATTCCAGTGTAAGATCGGTGATGGTAGGTCCGCGCGTAACATCATCCGGGTATCCGTAGGCTTGCGAGCTGTCTACTGAAACAGCTACGTAGAAAAATCGGGCGCAGCCGGTACTGTTGCCACTGCCGTCTTTGGCAACATATGCCCCTGGCGTGCCCAAGGTTACATTTGTAAAAGTAGTCTCCGCGCCCCAGGTGGTCATTGCCGGCGAGGAACACAGCGTAGTGGTGTTGGTCATGGAGCGATATTTGAGCTGCCAGGAAGCGCCAATAGAGTTGTCTACTCCATTCAGTAGCCACTTCGACGGGAATACGTCAGAGTCAGTGTCGAACATAATAGAATATTGCGCTACTTGCGGCTGGGAGAGCAGGGCAGTGTAGTAGGTGCGGTTGGCAGCGCTTACAAAGGCGGCACATCCTCCGCCCAATACATATGCCTTACCGTCGCTATAGGCTACTGCTGCACCATACCGCTGGTCTGAATAGCGTTGGTTGGTCTCATACCACTCGCCGACGCCAGTCGGGTTATTGCCTGATGTGATAGTGGTATTCGCGCTAATAGGTGCAACCGACGTTTTAGTAGTGCAAGCCGTATCAGTGCTGCGGCCGCCTATAAGGTACATGTATCCATTGGCCGCGAAACCGTCGGCATTGCGGACGGCGGCTGGCAGGTTGGTGGAGTAGGTAAACGAGCCCACAGAGCCGTTACTGTTTATCTTGGCAAACTGTACGTCACTGAGGTAGTTACTGCCGTCGTAGCCCCCTAATACGTACAGGTTGTTGGCGTAGGTGATGGTCGTATGCCCGCTGCGCGCCACATTGAAGCCGGTGGCATTAGTGGTCCAGGCAGAAGGAATCGTACCGCCGCTGCTGAGGTCAGGACTGTAATATACGTCGGTATGCCGGTTCGTTCCGTCATACCCCCCTGTAACGTAAATACGGTTATTCCATACTGCTGCACCTATTTCCGTAAGGGCCACTGGCAGCTGGCGCGATAAGGTAACTGCGGTCCAGTTCGTGGGATTGCCAGAAGCGAATGTATCGCAATAATAGATGCCAGCCGAAGGTGCGCCGCCTGAACTTTGACCGCCTATGTAGTACAGCGTGTTACCGGCTGTTACCAGCTTGCCCCAGCCCCGCGCCGCCGATAATGACGCCCCGCTTGTCCACGTTCCAATCACCCCGTCGGTGCTGATAGGAGCATAGTATGTGGCGCTGGTTACCGACGAGCAGTTAATAGCAGAACAGCCGCCAGCGTAGTATATGTATCCGTTCAGGATTACGGTGCTGCCGCCGATGCGGTCCACGCCGGTGGTATTGCCGGTTTGATACTGGGCTGGCGCACCACTGTCGTTGTTGTATATTTGGAAGGTTTGGACTGCGCGCTGAAAGCTTGAGCAGCCACTCGGGCTGGCACCCGCATTACATCCGCCTAAAACATAGGCGTAGGAGTTAGATACCGGGACGCTGAGGCCCCAGCGCTGGTTAATGGTAACCGCTGATTTGGAAAAAGGTCCGATGCTGCCATCGCTGACGTCTATTTTGGCAAACTCAATATCTGCCAGAACACCGCCACCGCTGGTACCGTCGTAGCCGCCCACCACGTAAATGTACCCATTATAGCCAAAGGCCGCGCCACGCCGGCGACCGACTGATGTAGTGCTGGGCGACTCTACCCAGGTTGAGCCGCTGACTGCCACTACGTTGTTGTTATTGTCGAACTTTGCATATCGTGTGGTTTCCATGTCGCTGAGCGTGCTTGTTAAACCGCCGATAAGGTAGATGTAATTAGCGTATACTGTGCCGGCATGCGTGCCAAGACCCTGGTTGCCGGCAGTGTTCGGGTCGGCATCAATTTGCAGCTGCCCGGACGTTGAGCATCCGGCAACAGCGCCGCTGGTCTGTATGTTGCATTTGTATACCTCAGTTTGATATGCATTATTGGTACATCCAGCTTCCGAGGTACTGGAACAGCCGCCGAAGATATAGAGGTTGCCGGGGTTTGTTCCGGCACTCGCCGGGTTTGCTCTGGCATATGCGTATAGATAGGCGGCGCTTTGGGCGCCGATACTCGACAGAGTTTGGGTATCCCATCCACCGGTATCGAGGCTCCCGTCGGTATTCGTGCTGATGCGGTATATCTCTCCGCCATTGCCAGCACCAGTGAGCCCGCCGACAACGTATATTCTGCCATTGAATATGGCAACGCCTGCCGCGGCAATGCCGGTGGTACCGTTGATGGTATGCGTGCTATCAACGCACCAGGCACCGTAATATATGTCGCTGCAGGTAGCCGGCTTGGAAAGCGACCCATCATTGGCAATAGCCGCATATGACGTATTGCGGCTGACAGTGGAGCACGATACATTCCGGCATCCGCCGATAACGTACAGGTACCCATTTATGATAGCCGTAGCACTTAGCATCTGACCACCCTGACCGTCGGCGTTGCCGGCGGGCGGCAAGTCGCAGTTGACCGGATTGACGCCTGAGCAGGGAGCGGTACCGCTGGGTGATGAGACGTTAACTGTCGAGGCGTCCCCGTCCTGGTTAATAGTGCCATAACTGATGTCGCTGATAGTGCCGGTGCATGTACTGCTCGTTGTGCTTTGGCTGCTGCAACCGCCGACGGTGTAGAGCCGGTTGCGCCAGGTGACCAGGTTGTACCCCATGCGCTGATTACTGACATTGGCGACGTTATTCCACACATCCAGACTACCGTCGGCGTTAATGCTGGCCAGCTGCGTATCTGACGCTACGGTGGTGCAGAAGCCGCTGCCGTTGACCGCACTGCAACCACCTGACAGATAAATGTAGGCGCCCCAGATAGCACTAAATGTGCCACCCCAGGTTATGCGGCCGGCAGTAAAGCTGGAGGTTTGTATCCAGCCATTAAGTGTGCCATCGTTATTTATTTTGGCGTAATACACTGTGTTAAGCGGGCTGCCCCCAATACTGCTTGCGCCGCCAAGCAGGTATAAACGACTATTGTAGACCTGTGCGCTATGCCCGTAGCGCGCTGTGGGCATAGTAGTCATGCCGGTGGTACGCCAGTTGCTGAGTACGCCGGTAGGATTGATGTCTGCTATCTCGACTTTGTCGGTTGGCGAGCTTGATTCGATGCCTCCCAGCAGGTACATACGGTTGTTATAGGCGGCGGCGCCGTAGTAGGATCTCACCGAACTGAGGTTTGTATCTTGATACCAGAATACCCAGTTGGCTTTGTTCGTATCGGTGGGATGCCAGAGCTGCGGTTCGCCATTCGCGCCCAGTTTAGCGATGTATACGCTGTTTTGTCTGGCGCCCGAAGCGTTAACACCGCCCATGACATACAGAAAGCCGCTGTAGGCTACGAGCGTGAAACCGGCCCGCGGTTGCGGTAAGTTATAAGCGGCCTTTGTGCACCAACCGGCGCAGGGTCCGGTACCGGGGTCTGGGTTGGTGAGCGTGCCATCTGTAGTGCTGAATTTTGACCAGTTGAGTTTATTCGATGTCGTGTCGCCGCTGCCAGTTACTGCAATTACCACCAGCCCGCTTGTGCCCGACGTGCTTGACGCGGGAGTGCCACCACCTACGCCGCCTTCGGCTGCATCGTTGCGGTAGGGGTCGCTGTCGTTGGCCGGTGTATCACCGGGGGCCGCAAGCTGAACCGTATTAGTGCCGGTTACAGCGCCGCTCCCGCCTCCGCCGCCTCCACCGGTGCGGGTGCCAGAAGCGCTGGCGCTTCCGCCGCCTCCTCCACCAAAGAAGCCCTGTCTCTT
>JARIHB010000002.1 GCA_029288515.1 Candidatus Saccharimonadota bacterium
GCATGTGCCACAGCGCGCGGGCAATAAAATTCCGTCGCAATGGGTGACGGATAACGTTATAATCGGCGCCGATACGCACATTATGCTCTTCTTCCCGCCATTCGTACAGCGTACGTAGCCCGATGCTGATCACCTCGTACAACAGTGCGCCGACGACACCCCATAGCAAGGCAGTTATACCTATATTAAGTGCTCGGCTGCCAAACAACGCGCTTATTGGCCCGACGATTGCATTGGTATAGGCAATTGCCCATTGTCCGTCAACAACCTGCGGAAATAACGTTCCCTGATGAATCGTTACAAGCAGTACATGCGTGGTCACCAGGGCCATTCCGCCTAGAGTGCACAATACCCCGCTGGCCGATGACGGTAAGAATAGCTGTACAGCCAAGGGAATGCGCGAACCTGCGGACGCTGCCCGGAGTGATTTCATACGTATGATTATAGCCGTAAGCACTGTTTTATGAAAAATGCGAGTGAATACTCAATGGTTGTTGCAGTCGTATGATGCTCGTGCTTTAATAAGGTCTAAGGCGTACTAACCTAAAACAGAACAGGAAAAATAAAATGGACAGTACCAATACCCCGGACAGCCAGACAGTTGTCGCTGCTTCAGGCCGCCCCGCACTTTTACAGGGGAAACGGCAAAAACTACTTATTACGGCCTTTGTGGCCAGTTTTGCGTTGATTGGCGTGGCGACTGCGCTGTGGGCGCGGGCTGCAACGACCACCTATCAGCTATGGCCCAACAATCCCACGCCCAAAACCGTCACCGTCAATTTAAAGGGCAGTATCGAACTGGGCTTGAAGTTTAAAGCCAAGAACGCCGGATACGTAACCGGCGTACGTTTTTATAAAGGCGCTCAAAACACCGGCACGCACACCGGCAGTCTGTGGGATAATAAGGGCCATCTGCTAGCCAGCACGACATTTAAAAACGAGACACCCAGCGGATGGCAAACGGCCACCTTCCCACAGCCGGTTAATATTGCTGCCAATGTAACGTATGTTATCTCGTACCATGCGCCGGTCGGCTACTACTCATCATCGGCCAACTATTTCCGCGACAGCACGTACAATAACGGTCCGCTGAAGGCGCCGCGCAGCAGCAACGTAAACGGCAACGGCGTATACGCTACCGGTGCCGGTACAGTGTTCCCCAATAAAGCCAACAGTGCCACCAATTATTGGGTAGACGTGGACTTTACTACCAAAACAGTTAACCCGCCCACTGCGCCGGCTGCACCGCTCGGCGTATCAGCCCTGCAAAATAGTGACAGCATTACCGTTACCTGGCAGGCTAGCCAGAGCGCCAACCCGTTGAGCCAGTACCGTGTTATACGCAACGGCAGCCAACTGGCAACAGTGAGCGGTACAACCTTGTCATATACAGACAAAGCCCTGACTGCCGGCCAAACGTATGCCTACCAGATCCAGGCAGTCGATAACACCAATGCTGTTTCGGCTCTTTCGAACACTGTTACCATAACCTACAACGTCGTGCCACCCACCACGCCCCCACCATCTGGCGGCAGCATGAGCATCAAAGTCTCGGGCAAGGACTTTGTGAACCAGGATAATAAAGTTATCCGCTTGGTAGGTGTTAACCGCAGCGGTACCCAGTACACCTGTATGGACGGTGATGGCTTCTCTGACGGCCCGATAGACGACGCTTCTATCACCACCATGAAGACCTGGGGTATCAATGTCGTGCGCGTCAATATGAACGAGCAGTGTTGGCTGGGCATTAATGGTGTGCCGGCTGCGTATGGCGGTGCTAATTACCAAAAAGCAATCGGTGAGTTCGTAAAACGCCTGCACGACCACGGCATGTACGCTATCATCGACATGCACCACAGTAATGCCGGCACTAAGAAAGCTACCGACACCATCGTCATGGCCGACCGCGACCATGCTAATGATTACTGGAAGAGCGTTGCGGCCTACTTCAAGAACGACCACGCTGTTATCTTTGACCTCTTCAACGAGCCATTCCCGGACAACAATCGCAACACAACCGCCGCCTGGACATGTGTCCGCGACGGCGGTACCTGCCCTGGTGTATCGTTCACTGCTGCCGGCATGCAGGAGATGCTGAATGCGGTCCGTGGTGCTGGCGCCACTCAGCCGGTCATGATCAGCGGCCCGGAATACGCTGGCGACCTTGACCGCTGGACAGAATTCAAGCCCGCGGATCCGCAGAACCAACTGGTGGCTTCGGTGCATATCTACGGCCAGCCGTTGGGCTCACCATATGACGACTCATCACGCTGGGACACCGAGATCGCTCCTTTGGCTAAGACTACACCAATCGTCGTAGGCGAGCTGGGCGACAGCGACTGTACGCACAAGTTTATCGACAAATTTATGCCGTGGGCAGATTCGCATGGCCTAAGCTATGTTGCCTGGGCATGGGTCACCAGTGACTGTGCCGGTGAGCCAGCGCTTATCAGCAATTACAACGGTACGCCGACTAACTTTGGTATCGGCTTCCGTGACCACGTAAAATCACTTGGTCTACAGTAGTACAAGCGCGATAAGCGCTTAGCGGAAGCGGCCGGGAGCAGTGTAACGCCTGCCCCGGCTGCGTCGTTGTACGACTACGATCGCCAAGGCAACGGCAATGCCGGTTACCACAGCTATGGCAGGGTGGAAACCTATACGCATAAACACAATCGAGAAGACAACAGTCAACGCCAGCCACAGCAGACAGGCGGCACGACTGATGCGCAGACGCAGGAATTCCGCTCCGAGATAGTAGTACGGAAATACCAGAATTACCAGGAGCGTGCTGGACAGTAAGCCGCATATTAGTACCACCGTTAAGCCTTCCCAGAATGGGCTGGAGATCATCAAAGGTATTAATGATGCGACCGCCGTTAAGCTGGTGGCGACCAGCGGACGGAACCGTTCAGCAAGCGCACCGGCTGCTGCATCAACAGCCGTAGCGCCGGCCCGGCGCAGTTGGTTAGCGTAGTCGGTAAGCAAGATAGTGTTCTTAATACTCAGGCCAATCAGGGCAAAGAACCCAAGCATTGCAAAGAAGCTAAACGGATTGTCGCTCACGTATAAACCGGTAGTAATGCCCAGCAGGCTAAACGGAATGGCCATAAAGATAAGCAGCGGCTGC
>JARIHB010000042.1 GCA_029288515.1 Candidatus Saccharimonadota bacterium
GCCGCCGCTTGTCACATCTACCATTGTGTTATTACCCGGTACAGTTGCAGACGCACGGTTACGCGTAAAATTAAACGCCGCAGCCGTGATAGCTGTGCTAAATCCGAATACTAATGCCAGTGCCAATAACCGCTTCTGGACGCTGTGCCCGTCGGCTATTCTGCCCTGTTGACGAAGATATTTCATTAAATCGCTCCTTACATAAGTATAAATGCTGTTTAAGCATAGGCTCAGGGTTATTAAAAAGTCATGAACTCTGTCCACAAAGCCGGCGCGTTGAGAAACAACCATAAATGAGCTATTATTCAACAGAGATGAGACCAGTGTTATTTTATACCATCGGCTACCCTGGAGCCGGCAAGACCACCGTCGCCAAAAGTTTAAGCTTTTGGCTGCGTACCGAACATTTGCGCGGCGACAAAATTGGTATGGAGCTGTTCCGTTTTCCTACATATTCGCAACAAGAGCGCCAAATAGTATACGCCGAAATGGCCAAGCGCGCCGCGCGCCGGCTGGCAAATGGCCAGCATGTGGTGTGGGACGCCGCCACCAATACCCGTGCCCAGCGCGACTACCTGCAGAAAATCGCCAAACAGTTTAATGGTATAGCTGTGGGTATATGGGTAGAGGTGCCCGCCGACCTCGCTAAGAAACGTGCCGGCAAAGCGCGCACCGACGGCTTAACAGGTCATGTAACGCGTGTAATCCCTCCCCATATTTTTGACCAATACATAGCCGCGTTCGAAACGCCGGTGCGCGGCGAGCCGGTTATACGGGTGTCCGGCGACGCATTGTTCGCATTACAATGGCGGCGCATAAAACGTCAGCTGCACCCTGTTATGCCGCGCAAGTTGCCACGCCTTGTTCAATAACCTTAATAGGTAGACGTAGCAACCAGCGTACCGTTATATACATACTGGCCGTCAGGGGTCGTGGGGCTAATATTGTATATAAAAGATACGGTGTAATCTGTTTCGCCTGAACTCCTATTAGAACTGGCAATGGTGTCGCCCTTCTGATACATAAACTTACCACAAGTATTGTAATCGGGGTCTACAGTACCAAAACTAAAGGTATTGTCCGGCACCTGTACGGGGTCTGCACCGAAGTTTGCCGGCGCAGGCGTGGTGCATGAAGTCTGATTTTCTACCAGGTTAATACCGAACTGTTCGGTGCCGACCGATGACGCTGTAGGTGTGGGAAGAGCATTCATTACATGCGGTATGCCGTTGCTGGTTGGCGGGTCAGACGCAAATTGCACCACATAGCCGCTCGCTAAGTATGTTTTAACTGCAAATGTGGCGGTTGTGGTTGCTGTACCTATTGTGCTTAAGGTACCGATATCCGTCGAACCGCCTGCCACACTAAAGGCCAAATACGGTTCGCGGTCCGTATTAAACCCCCCATGCGCCTTAAACGCCGTGCCGGCCATATTGCCGGCCGCGATCTCGCCCGCACTCTGCTTCGAACAATACTGCGATCCGCAGGCGTGCAATTCACCGCCACTTCCCATAAATACCTCGTTCACCTGGTAGTTGGCCGAGTTAGATTGTGCAGCATACGCACAGGGGTTCAATGCAAAAACAAGCACAGATACTATGCTCCCCACCGCCAGTGCTCCGCGCCGCCACTTCATATGTTCTTATTTTCTCCTATTCGCCCGCTAAAGACAATCCGTTTACGCTTTCGGTGCGAAATTTAGTATCATATACATAAGAGAAATGTAGGCATGGATCCGTCGCAGGTACAAGAAGACAAGGCAAACGACGTTCATTCGTTGGAAAAAGGCGCCGCTGGAGCAACCGATGACAAATCGGGTGCCGCTGAGACTGTTACTACCGAAACCGACGACGGAAAAACCAAAGTCACCGATACTACCGGCGGCACAGGCGCCCCCGACGACAAACCCAAAAAAGAATCATTCATCAGGAAAATATGGAACCGCTTAAACATCTACCTAATGTTGTTTGTATTGGTAGTAATTCTAGCTGTCGGCATTGTGGTGATTATGACCATAAAAAGCAAGGAGCAGAACCTCGATACGATTAAAGGACAAGGTCTCAGTACCGACGCTCTCAAGCAGCTGGCTAACAGTGATGTTACCGTCGGCGATGCCCGCCAGGTGCTTACTGTGCAGTCGAATGCCATTTTTGCTGGCAGCGTGTTGGTAAAGAGCAACATGGAGGTTGCCGGCACACTGAAAGTCGGCAGCGGGTTGGACATCCCGTCCCTGAAAGTTTCAGGCCCCAGCCAGCTTAGCGACACCACCATTACCAACCTCACGGTCAGCGGCACTGTTAATTTACAGGGCGCATTAACGCTCAAAAACGGCATCAGCGTGGCCGGCAATAGCAACTTTAGCGGCAATGTCACCACCGGGTCGCTTACTACCGGATCTTTGGCATTAAACGGCGATCTGAACCTGACTAACCACGTCGTGGCCGGCGGCACCATCCCATCGGCTTCGCGAGGCACAGCCGTGGGCGGCGGCGGTACTATTAACATCAGCGGCTCCGACACCTCCGGCTCCATCACGATTAACACTGGCAGCAACCCGCCAGCAGGTTGTTTTGTGAGCGTTACATTCAGCAAGCGTTACTCCAGCACACCGCATGTCAATGTTACCCCGGTCGGCTCGGCGGCAGCAGATTTGAATTACTACATTAACCGTACCACCACCGGCTTCAGCATTTGCGCCACAAACTCCGCGCCGGCGGGCGAAAACTTCGGCTTTGATTACATCGTCCTTGCTTAACAGCGGTACTGACGCATACGTATGTTGCTTTTTTGTTATTTTTATGTTAAAATAACAAATCATGACAACACCTGCTGCTGAGCAAGGTAATATGCTCGAGGCCGAATCGATGATACCGCGGCGGCGGCTTTTAAAAGCCGCCGCCCTTATTGGCGCAGGCGCCCTCATTTATAGCGAATATTCCAACGGGTTAATATCCCGTCATCTTCTCGAACCTGATATAGATGACATCAAAACCACCCTTCCGGACGAGCTGAAAGACAAGCGCATCAACTACACCAACGAACACTATCAGCCCAACTTCAGCGCCGTTATTGCCGCAGGTGTTGAGGCGTACAAAACAAAGGGCGGCACACCATACTACAAAAAGCCGCCATACTACTTTACGCACACTAATCTTGCTACAACCTTCGGCAAAACAATGTTAGGCTTCGGGCCGACGAATGGCACGGTAGACAATGGCAAATCATACCAAAAGCTCTTTAACTTCAGCCTCGTAAAACCCGAGCTCGTAGAACATCTTTATAACTACGACCCGGGTTCCACTGCTCAATCGGCCGCCGCCGTACGCCTCGCCGCCATGGGAAGCGCTGCGAGCAAACCAGCGACGAAAGAAGAATTCGGGCCAACGGTTGCCGATGTTGTTATTGCGAACGCCTACAGCAAAACATTTGAAGATACGCTCGAATATATAGACGCTCTCCGCGACGGACGCCGGGTTTCCACTGCCGAGGTATATGCGTATTACCTCGGCCAAAACAAAGGCGATATGGCGCGAA
>JARIHB010000063.1 GCA_029288515.1 Candidatus Saccharimonadota bacterium
CCCCGGTGTGCGGGTTCAAAGATGACTGTGTCGTCCGGCGTGCTGTCGGCAAAGCACATATCAGTGGCTGCAACGAGCCATAATTGTGACGCAGGAATAAGGCCGTTGACCCGGGCCAGGGCCTGCTGCTGAATGCAGCGCGGTGCATGACTGGCAGCACACACTTCGTACACGGTTGATATATTGCGCTCGGCGAACATTGTGGCGCTCATGCGTATTTCATCTGATGTGCGAATAAGTTGCGGCGTGATAAGGATATGTTCGATTTTGTTGCGTAACTCCGCTATTTGCGCAGCGGTAAGGGTTCTGAGCAACGGCTTGAGCCGAGGAAAGTCGTGCAACCGATCAAAGTGGCGAAGCATAGTCTGCCTGCTGTATTCACCCTCGCTGAGTCCATCACGCGACGACGGACCGCTGCCGATAATGATAGTGTTTATATGCGCGGCGTCAGGAGCGGTTAATAATAGGTACGCCACCATGGTCAGGCTGCCGAACCTATCGCTGGTTGGATCACCAAGCAATAGATTTTCCCAGCCGGCTGTGTCTAAATGATGGACGTGTATTAAAATACCGCTCCTGTGCATTCGTTTCCTTTCTATAATTTCTGGTTGCTTTGTAGTATATAGTGCTAAGCTGTTAGCGGTAAACTAACCCCTTGTGATATAACGGTAAATACGCTAAAATTCATGAGAAATTGTCAAGCGGTATGCCGTCTTAGCTCAGGGGTAGAGCACTTCCATGGTAAGGAAGGGGTCCGGGGTTCAAATCCCCGAGACGGCTCCATTTACTTTTTCGATGATCTCTGTTAAAATAGCAGGAAATTGATACATTATTTAGGTTATTAAAGGTTATAACGGTATGGCAAAAAAAGGTGAAAAGCGAAAGTTGATTGGGCTCGTAAGCGAAGAGTCCGGTGAGCGTATTTACTACACTACCAAGAACACCATGAACACCCCCGACAAGCTGAGCCTGCGCAAGTACAGTCCTAAGCTCCGCAAGCACGTGGTCTTTACTGAAACCAAGAAGAACCTTGGCCGCAACGAAGTTAAGCCGAAGAAATAGCCTTCTTTATGCATAAAAGCGAAAACCGCTCCTCCGAGCGGTTTTTTATATGGTATACTGGCCCCATTATGGAAAACATGGAAGGTTTACCAGAGGAGCAACCTGACCAGGAACCTGGCATGGACAATATCGAGCAACCCGGCGATATTCTTGACGGTTCGTTAGTTGCCAGGGGGAATGTAAGCTCTAGCGTGCCTGATGTATATAGCGTTGATCCCTTGCTATATGGTGTTAAGGCAGCGTCTCAGGAAGCGCAGCCTGTGTCTACCGAGGCACAACCTCTGCCTCCGGAGCACGCCGAACTTATTAAAGCCAGGGGGCTGTATGAACGCAGCAGTGACCTAAGAAGTACGTTCATCCTGGATGTCGGACGGTTCGGCTTGGAAGGGGATCGCCAACGTACAGCGCTGGAACCGCTTGATACGCAAGCGCCACTTGAAGTTGCACATTTTGATGTAAGTGGCAGTATATGGGAGCATCCAGGGACGGCATGCCAGGTACTAACATCGACAGAACTTACCGTTCTGAGGAAGTATTATCCCCTCATAACTCCTGGACTATACGAAAGGGACGACGGCACCCTTGAGGTTACGTGGGGGCTGCCGCTGGCGTTCAGTGACCCGCGCGGGGATATCTATGTTACTGTTCAGAAGGCCGGTTCGGAGTTTAAATTTAGGCCTTCGGAGGGGCAGGCAAGGAGATATTGGTACGACAGGACAACAGTTGACGGCGTACAATTCATAACCAAAATGCAATTAACGTACGAGGAACCACGTGATCTCGGCACAGTCGCTGCGGCGAATGAAAACGGGCGCTCCTTTAAAGACCAAAGACAATTCGATGAAGGGGTACGATCGTTAACAGGTGCTCATCCCGATATCGTTGGCCTTGGCGAAGCTCGCTTCCTGAGCGGTTTATTGGCAGCAGCAGAGCCCTATAGGTTATTGCATGAGCCTGGCCGTTTCGGCATGCTGTGCAGAGCCCGGGAACGTGAAGGCATTCAGCCTGACGATATCCACGCAGCATTTGCGGCCCGCGAAGTGGAACGCGTGGCAAATAAGTTTACAATGCAAGGACAACACATCACAGAGAAAGTCTTCGAGCAGGGGGATCGAATTATTACGGCGCATGCTGCGCGAGCTACAGAAGATACGCCTGCTGAGCTGTCGATAACCACGACCACTGTCGTACCGGCCGGCCAAAAACTGCGCTTTTTGCCAGGCGACTACGACCTGCCAAGCGACCACACGGTGCGCACCACCTCAAAGTTGACGGCCGCAGGCAATAAGGTCATTTTCGACGAACTTACAATGGTGACTGATGGGTCCGGTAAAAAGGTGTACGATGAGCATGAAAACTATGACAATGGAGACATTGGCGAGGTGCGGTTATTTTTCACACCTATCCTGCTATATCGCCCGCTGTAATACCGTATTCTGCTACACTGTGTGCTATGGAGTTTTTTAGTAATGATGCGCACGATCAGGATCCGGAAGGTAAACCTTATCTGCTGCCTGACGCAGCGCAACCCGCTGCTGACCAGAGTATGTTCCTGTCAGGGGAAAGAGAGCTATCAGACCTATACCTTCCTGCTGAGTGGGTAGACCCACTCGTTGCCGGTATCCCCGATCAGCAGCCGGCCCCAACGCCTGAAGCTAAGGAGCTTATTGAGCAGCAGCGGCTATACGACGAGTCGAAGCAGGCAACAGCGCTAATGACGCGCACCATCGCCGACATACAGCCAACAAGTGACGATAGCCTTGACCCTCCGGCGCCGCTTGATATGACTATGCCCCTAAGTGTTAAGCAGTTCGAGGGGACGCATATCGTGGCAGAGGCCGAATCTGCGTATGCAAAGCTCGCAGAACGAATTAATCGCACGTATGTGAAGCATACGCAGCTTGTTGAACGTGTGACTTTTAAAGAGGGTGAAGACATTGATAGCAGTTGGGGGTACGGTGTTTATCTGGAGCATGTGGATACACGGGGTGTTGCCTCGATTTTGGTGATGAACGAATCGCGTATAAATGTGACTTTCTACAAGGAAGGCGAATATTTTGACGTTAGGTATAGACCTGTCACGCTCGCTAGTGGAGTGCAGATTATGACCAGATACGTTGACGCCACACACTGGAGTCCGACAGAGATGCTTGGTAACGTTCCTCAAACTCACGCAGTCATGGCTTCCACGAAAGCGGAGCATGCGGCCAGTGAGTTTGCAGAAGCAATGGCGACGCTGACTGGCGAGCGGGCAAGGACGGCCGTTGCGCCGGATGAAGCAGCTTTTCTGGACAGCTTAATTGCGACTGCCGAGCCGGAAGGTTATTGCCATGATGGTAATTTACAGGGGATAATTTTCAAACGCCTACAAAGTGAAGCGGCATCTGCACCGCTGAATACTGCATGGGCCGCACGTGAGCTGGAGCGTATCACGCACGAATATTCGCAATGCAAAGGTAATGAGCCAGCGGAGTGGAAAGGCGGTGACCACGACGTAACGGTAGAAGTCTTCCCTGCCGGCGATACGCCTGCCAGCATAAAGATATGCTCAGTTCGCAGTGTGCCTGCTGAGAAAGTTTCTGACTGGCTTGAACGCCCTATGCTATCAGCGGATGACCACACAGTTATCACTGAAGATGAGCTTGCTGCCATAGGTAATAAGGTAGTGCTATCTCATAAAACCACCGTCGAGGATAGCACTAAGGATCTTGTGGAACGGTTCGAATTTACCTACGATACTGCTGATATTACCGAGGTCAATCGCTTCCTGCGAATAATTTACAGGCCCAGGTAATCCCACCTATTGTACCAAACGCGTTGATACTATATTTTGTATGTAATATCCATGGAACATACTGACGGCGACCCCGATAACATACCTGAATTTCCGGATAACGGCGGCGACGCGCGCCGTGGCGTACCTTTTGGCGACGACCCTTTGGCTTTTCAGACATTATCCGAGGGTATAGGACAGCCCGATACAGATGCGCAGCATGTTGAGCGTCACTCGTCGCCGGAAGAGCGCGCCGAGCAGCAATGGCAGGAATGGCTGCATGAAGAATCAAGCCGTATAACAGGCGAAATGACCAGAGGTGTGGCAGGCAGCATAGATTATGTGCAAGGCTTGTGGGCCCCTGCGCCGCGCTTGATTAATATGTCTATACCCCTGAGCGTGGAGCAATTTGATGATACGGCTGTTACACCCAACGAAGGTCAGGATGCGTATGCAGTATTGTATACCCGCGCAATGAACGCCTATGCCGCTTACCCCGAACATATTCAGCGGGTTCTTGGTGACGTGCATGCCGATGGTACCTTTGACTGGGGCCATGGCCTCTACGTGAGCTATAGTGATAATCGCGGTACGGCTAGCATGCTTTTGCAAAGGGATATGTCTATTGTGTTGCATATAGCAGACGGCAAAGAAGCCAGTTCCTATCGTTATACGCCGTGTTGGCAGGGCGATGCGGCAGTTATGCAAAAACAGCGTATAAGCATGCCATATGATATGCGGGGGCTGCGAGGCACTGTACCGGCAACTGAAGTGACGAAAACGGGTGATGAAATTTTGGAGGCGAATGCGCGTTTTACTCAAGAGATGGAGTCGCTCACCAATAAGCCGGTTACAATAGTCGGCCAGGAAGAGGCGCTGTACCTTAACGACTTGCTTTTTTCGGCTCGGCCGATTGGCGATGTGCATCACAAAGGTTCGTTACACGCTATTATTGAAAAGCGTCATCTTAGCTCGAAGGCGCCCGACCCGCTGCATGCTGCCTGGGCGTGCCGAGAGCTTGAACGGATTGCCCAGGAACATAGCAGCGGCATGCACGGTGTGCGACCGCAGCAGCGTGTATATCCGCTCGGCAATTTTAAGGGCCGGCACTTATCTGCTTCTACGACTGCCTATGCCACGTCAGCCGGAGATAGGCCTGCAACTATGCATGCCGATACCGCTTTTGTGGCTCCGGCTAGTCTTTTTACTAAGCGGAGGGGCCTCGGAAAGCTTACGGCAGCGGCCTATGTGGTAAGACACCAGACTGATCTGTCTGCTGTTGGCAATACGTTAGCCTTAAATGACCGCGTAACTATGACAGGCGCGGACGGCAGTGTTCCGTTTGACCATAAAATTTCATACGACAACGCGGATATTACGGAAATACATGCGTTCCAGCAACTGCTCTACAACCGGCGTTAGTGTAGTATAGTAGCTATCATGGAAAATCACGAAGACCCCTCAGAAGATATACCTGACTTACCGCAGCACGGCGTCGATGGCCCGCATGGCGTGCCGGCTGACGGTGATCCCCTCGCATTTGAAACGTTATCCGACGGCATCGCAAGGCAGCCCTCGGACCATCTCATAGATCCGCGGCAAACGCCAGAGCATTTCGAATTGCAGGTAGAGCAGGCTTTGTACGAGCTCTCCGACACTCTAAGCGCCACATTGACAGCCTCAATCCACGCATCGCTAGATGCGAAGAGTAGCGATATCGTTGATCCGCCACGTCCTCTGGATCCGGAAGTGCCGTTCAGTGTTGAACAATTTAACGAGCCGGTGTCTCCGGAGGAGGCAGGACAGGCATACGCAATCCTCCATGAGCGCGTGCAGCGTTCGTACGGAAATCACCATCACCTTATGCAGCGGGCTGTTACGAGTTTTAATGCAGTAGATGGCAGCTTCACATGCGGCTGGGGCGTGGCTCTGGAGCAATCAGACGAACGCGGTTA